>JAFGWA010000124.1 GCA_016937715.1 Candidatus Goldiibacteriota bacterium | reverse complement strand
TGCCGGCGCGGCATTAAACAGCTCCTGCCGCAAACATAGTATGTTTATGCGGCACGCACTGAAAAAACACACCCAACCCCTGTTTTGCTTCTGTCTTTCCAATTTCGAATTTTCAATACTTGTTTTTTTGTCTTTACTTCTGTCCCTCTGTCCCTCCGTGCATCCGTCCCTCCGTTGTTTTTTATGCAACTATTTTGCTTCCCAGGCGTTATAATATAAATATATGGCAGATAATTCAAAGAAGGGGCTTTTATGAAAAAAACGCTTCTGGCTGTTTTATTTTTATCATGTATTACCTTCCTGCACGCGGCAGGCGAATTATTTGATTTTTATATTCCGTGGAATGATAACGCAAATACCATAATTGACATGTCTTCTTTTGTGAACCGCGATATTGACGCGGAAGGGTTTGTAAACGTTGACGGTGCGGGCCATTTTAACGTCAATTCCGGCAGGATAAAATTCTGGGGGACAAACACCACTTTTGGCGGAAATTTCCCGTCCGCTGCAAACGCGCCGGGAGTTGCCGCGCGCCTTGCCAAATACGGTTTTAATATAGTCCGTTTTCATCACATGGATATGTTTGATATCTGGACATCTTTAAATCCTGACAGGACAATAAGCGCAGAAAAATTTGACCGTATGGATTATTTTATTTATCAGCTTAAGCAAAACGGAATATATACAGATTTAAACCTTTTAGTTTCCCGGCCTTTCGCGCAGGGGACGGAACTTAACGCTGATATAAACCTGATAACAGAATGGAAAGAACGCGCCGTGCTTGGTTTTTTTGACCCTGCCAACAAGGCTCTGCAGAAAAAATTCGCGTATGACCTTTTAACCCACGTTAACCCTTATACAGGCAACGCTTATGTTAACGAGCCGTCTGTTGCTTTTATAGAAATTAATAATGAAAACGGCCTTGTCCACGCGTTTTTATCCTCGCAGTTAGACGCGCTGCCGCCTTATTACGAGAGCCTTTTGCGGCAGCAGTGGAATGACTGGCTGAAGTTAAAATACGCAACGCAGGCAGAGCTTATAGCCGGCTGGAATGTAATTGACCAGCCGCTTGGCGCGGAAATAATCTTAAACGGAACTTTTGCCTCCGGGATTTTATCTCCATGGCTCTATAACCCGCAGCCGGGGGTCGTCGGAACAGGTACTGTTGAAGCGGGAGCGGGGCCGGGAGGCTTAAACGCCGCGCGTATTAACGTAACCACAGCCGGCGGTACAGAGTGGGCTGTGCAGTTTAATCAGGGAAATTTAAACGTGACTGCCGGAGTGCCGTACACTGTAACTTTTTACGCGAAAGCAGATACTGACAGGACAATTTCTGTTGAACTTGGAATGGACCATGACCCGTGGGTAAGCCTTGGTTTCAGGGCAAATTTAAATTTAACGTCTTCCTGGCAGCTTTTTACTTTCAGTTTTACCCCCGGTGCGTCTGATACTGACGCAAGGCTGAATTTTTCCGGAATGGGGCTTGCTTCCGGCGCGTCTTACTGGTTTACGGATATTTCATTAAAACAGGGCGGCATGCTGGGTTTAAATGAAGGCGAAGACCTTTATACAACAGGCATTGATAATTTTAAAATGAGTTTTGCGGGAAGGACACAGGACGGACAGAAAGACTGGTACAGGTTTTTAACATATACGGAAGAAAATTACTGGATAGAGATGCGCGATTATATTAAAAATATCCTTGGAGCCAATAATATAATTTTTGGGACTATATTAGGATGCAGCAACCCCAATGTTCAGGCGAATTTTCAGGCAATTGATTCGCACTCTTACTGGGAGCACCCGCAGTTTCCGGGGACTCCATGGGATTCTGTAAACTGGTATCTTACCAACAGGGCAATGGTAAATTATCCGGCTGAATCCACAATTGCATCGCTTGCCACAAAAAATGTTTTAAACAGGCCGCACCTTGTGACAGAAACAAACAGCCCTCATCCGGGAACTTATTCTTCTGACCATTCTTTTATGACGTCCGCTTACGCTTCGTTTCAGGATTGGGACGCCGTGTTCCCGTTTGATTATAACGGCGATGATAACTGGAATAAAAACTACATAGACGGTTATTTTGCCGTGGCAAATAACCCGTTAAAGATGGCATCGTATCCCGCGGCGGTTATGTCTTTTTACAGGGGCGATATAAAACCCGCGCAGCAGAAAATTGTGGTGCAGATAGATAAAGCCGCGGAAATTGACCAGACTTTATCAACATGGGCGTGGAAACTTGTGGACGCGCAGACAGCGGGAGAAAACCCCAAAGCAGCTTTGGTTCACGGGCTGGAAATAGCTGTTGAAGGGCAGACAGTGCCCGCGGGCGCGGTTGCGCCGGGCACCACGGACGTGTCGGGAAGTGTTTTAAATTCAGATACAGGCGAACTTTCCTGGGATAATTCCGCGGCCCTGCAGGGCGTGTTTACCGCGGACACAGATATGACCAAGTATCTTACAGGTTTCACATCCGGCAAAACATATATGATGTCCGGCGGCGTTACCATAACACCGGGTACTTCGCTGCAGCCTTTTTCGGCTATTGCTTTAACCGCCCTTGACGGCAATTCTTTTGCCTCCGCGCAGAAGATTCTTGTAACAGCCCTTGGCTGTCAGAAAAACACGGGCGATTCGTGGTATACATATCCTGATACCCCGATTGCTTTTCCTCCTCCTCACGGCGCGCAGGTAACATTAAGAAATCAGTGGGGGGTATCCCCTTCAATGGTGGAAGGCGTTAACGCTCTTATCACCCTTCCGTCTGACCCCTCGTTTACAACAGTCTGGGCGCTTGATAATACGGGCGCAAGAAAAACAACAGTCACCGTAACAGACGCGGGCGGCTTTGCTCAATTTGGCATATCTCCGGCGTATCAGGCGGTGTGGTACGAAGTGGATGTTCTGCACGCTGAATATACTCCGACGGCGACAATTACAATTACACCGGCATACTCGGCAACGGTAACACGCACAATAACGGCCACTTCCACAATTACGCTGACCCCCACTATGGCGGTGTCTGACCTTATAGACGACTGTGAAATTTTAACCGATCAGAATTTATGGGGCGGCTACTGGTACACTTATAAAGATACAACAAGTACGGCAGCAGGCGCCAAGGAAATTCCCGGTTCACCTGTATCTCCGGGCGCGGCTTATCACGCTTTAGGTAATGTTATATCAGGCGGCTACGCCGGTATTGGCACTAATTTTGCAAACGGCGCCGCAGAAACGGACATATCGCAATACGCGGGCGTGCAGTTTTATATAAAAGGAAACGGCACAACAAATATTAATCTGGCAATTGTAACGGGTAATTTCAGCGAAATTCCGGCGTATAACAACTGGCAGTATTCATTTACGCCTCCCACAGACTGGACTTTAATTCAGATACCTTTTTCCTCTTTAACCATTCCTTACGGAACCGCATTGCCTTTAATGCTGGATAGGGCAACAGATATTCAGTGGAAGATACCAAATACGGGAATATTTGAAGTGTTTATAGATGATGTCGCGCTTTATTATCCGCAGCCATCGCTCACCGTGACGGTAACTGTAACCTCAACAGAGGCGCTAAGCCCTACTGTGACAATTTCATCTACCGTTACAACCACGTTTACGGAAGTATTAAGCCCCACTGCCACGGAAACTCACACAATAACGGAAACACAGACAGATACAGCCACAGTAACAGAAACTATTACAGTAACTGAAACCGGCACAATTACAGAAACGCAGACGCAGACACCGGAATTATCGCCCACTGCAACGTACACAATATCAACAACTGTTACACAGACAAATACACTTACCGTTTCGCCGACAGTAACAGTAACAAATACACCGGTAAGTACATCCACACCTACGCTTACATCCACAACGACGCATACAAAAACAGCCACACCTACTGTTACAGCTACCAGGACAATATCAGCCACGGCTTCTGTGACGCTTACCCGCACGGTAATTACAAATACATATACCGTAACTATAACCGCCACTATTTCGGCGGACACTCCCACAATAACTCCCACTTTGACTGCCACGCCTTATCCGCAGGGCGACACATTAAAAGTGGAAGATGTGCTTGCTTACCCTAACCCTTTTGGCCTTGACGGTTCAAAATTAAAATTCAGGTGTGTGTTAACAAAGAATGTGAAAAGGGCGACGGTAAATATTTATACGGCATCTTTCAGGCTTGTAAGGTCAGCGTATGTAATAAACGCTCCCGCGGGATTGTGTGTCATAGAGGCAGATAAAATTAAATCGGAAGAGCTTTCAAACGGGACGTATTATTATGTAATCACCGCGAAAACAGCATCCGGAGAAAAGTCGGATTCAAAACTTAACACTCTGATAATTATAAAATAATATTAAGCAAGCGTGATTTTTCTGAATCCCCTCACGGAATTTACCAGGTATATATTGTCAGCGTTCACAAGGTCGTCCATATGAAGCGCCCGTTCTTTGTATAAAGACGGGTTCTTTTTTAAAAGAAATTCCCTGAAAGTGCCGGGTAAAAGCCCGCAGGAAACAGGGGGCGTGTAAAATATACCCTTTATCTCAGCGAATATATTTGACGAATGCGCCTCTGTCACTTCGTTTTTTTCGTTCAGGTAAACCACATCAGCAAAGCCTTTTTTGGCGTATTTTTTAAAATCATTGTCATAAAATTTCCTGTTTTCGGTCTTGTGATAAAGATAAATGTTTGAACTGTCCATTTTAAGGTTTGAAATGGCTGTCTTTCCGCCGGCCATTGATGAAAGGCGTTTTGCTTTGGCGGATATTTTTCCGTCCGGTGAAAGCATGACGCGGACTTTAAATTCCCCGCGCGAATGGCGGTGTTTCAGGGAACACAGAGTTTTTTTAAAATTCATACAGCTGAACTTTCTGCCAAAAAAAGCCGCCGATTTTTTCATGCGTTTTAAGTGCAGGCCGGGCAGAAAATATCTGCCGTTTTTCAGTAATAAACTTTCAATTATTCCATACTTGTTTTCCAGCTCCGTTAAAAAAGACGCTTTGCCAAGGCATTCCTTATACTCCGGCAAGGCTTTAGAATCATGCACAATGCCGCTGCCAATCCCCATTCTGCCTGTATTATCCGCAAGCTCAATTGTACGGATTGGTATTGAAAAGACAGAATGTTCTTTTGAGGTAAAACCAATAGCCCCGGTATAAATGCCGCGGGGTGATTTTTCTGTTTTATGAATTATATTCATCGCGCTTATTTTAGGGGCGCCGGTGACAGAGCCGGAAGGAAACAGCGCTGTGATTATGTTATTAAAATCCGCATTACCCTTAAGCCTGCCGCGGACTGTGGAAGTCATCTGGTACAGCGTCCTGTATTCTTCCACCTCAAAAAGCTTCGGCGCGCTTATGCTGCCTGTTTCGCATATCCTGCCAAGGTCGTTTCTTAAAAGGTCCACAATCATTATATTTTCCGACATGCCTTTTTCATTTTTTAACCGGCGCACGGGATTTTTAATGGTTTTGTTTTTAAGTAAAGTGCCTTTCATGGGGCGCATTGTAATCTGCCTGCCTTTAAGGCTGAAAAATAGTTCCGGTGACAGGGATATTATTGTCCTGTTTTTTATTCTGATAAAAGCCGCGTAAGACACGGGCTGGGTTGTACACAGCGCGGCGAATAAAGACGCGCTGTTTCCCTGAAAATGAAAATTAACATTAAAGCAGTGGTTGACCTGGTAGGTGTCGCCGTTATTTATAAGTTTCATTATACGGCTGAATTTTTTTTTGTAAGTTTTAAAATTTTCTGAAAAATCAAATGATGATACACAAAATCGGTCTTTATAAAATGGCAATAACGGCAGTATGTCAAGTTTTTTGAAAATGTACGGCGTTTTATATATCCCGAATTCAAGAAATGGAATTTCTAAAGTGTTTTTTACGTTATGAAATTTTTTTTCAAGGCCGTAACCTGCTTCGTAAGCCATTAAGCCCGCGGCATAATATCCGTTTTGCGTAAAATCCGCAATATTTTTAAGTGCGCCGTTTATAGCATCGGCATTGTCACACTTAATTTCGCGCAGCGGCTTTGTAAAAAGATATGATGTGCCGCCCGTATCAGGCGCGGAATAAAGAAAAATGCCGTTATCATTACCTGTAAGAAAACTTTTAAGGGTGTCAATATTTTTCATATACACAGTATATTATGAAAGTCATAAAGGGTCAAACAGGAACAATTAAAGGTTTAAAATGTACCGGTATACTTGTATCCGCGGTATTTATATGATATAAAGGATAAAATTTGGAGGTATTAATGTTAAAAAAACTTATGATATTTTCTTCGCTTTTGTTTATTACATCGCCGGTGTTTTCAATGATGGAAATCATGGTAGAAGCCGACAAGCCCATAAAAGCATATAATTATGTATTAGGAAAAGATGAATTAACGCTTTTAAACCCGGCAGATACGGCTGACGCCATAAAAGGGATAACGGAACTTAATGTTGTAAAGAGGGGTTTGGGCAGGATGCAGGGTGATATTATGATTACTGCCGGTACTTATGAACAGGCGGCCGTAATGCTTGACGGAATAAGGATTAACGACCCGCAGACAGGTCATTATAATCTGGATATTCCAATAACTTCACTTGATATTGAATCAATAGGGGTAATTACAACAGCAAGCCCGTTTTCAGGCTTTGGCGCTTTTACGGGGCTGGTATCGGTGCAGTCGCGCAGTATCAGTAAAGACAGCGTAATGACTAGGGCTGAATACGGCTCCTATAATACGTGGTCGGCCGCTGTTTTAGCCGCAAAAAAAGTTAATGATTTTACAGCGTCAATCAGCGCGGAAAAAGCGGGTTCTGACGGATACTGGCCGGAAACTGATTACACAAAAAATACCGCTTTTTTTAAAGCCGGGTACGGCGGCAATACATTATCGCTTGCGTACGAGGATAAAAATTACGGTGCGTATGATTTTTACACGCCCGGCAGAAATATGCCGTCGCGTGAATTTCTTATCACCCGTTACGCTGCGCTAAATCTTAAACCCTGGGAATTTTTATCGGTGAAACCTTATTACAGGTATCACTATGATAAGTTTATTCTGAATAACAATAATCCCTCTTATTATCAGAACAGGCATAATACGTCTTTGTATGGGGCGGATGTTGATTTACAGTTAAAAGCGAATGACAGTATTGAAGTACGGGCTAAAACCGGGCTTCGCAGGGAAGAGATACAAAGCAGCAGTTTTAAAAATCATTACAGGGCTGTTGGTGAAGCGGATATAGCCGCCGCCATATCGCTGCCGGCTGATTTAAAGTTGTCCGTGGAAGGTGCGCTGATAAGTTATAACAGCACGGCAGAAACTGACTTTCTGCGGTCTGCCATGCTGGAATGGAACGGGCTGGAAGTCGCAAAACTTTACGCGGGCTGTTCTGAAAGCTCGCGGTATCCAAGTTTTACGGAACTTTATTATAATGACCCGTTTACCGCGGGCAATGACGCGTTAAAGCCGGAGCGCAACCTTGATTTAAAAACTGGATTTGATATGGAAGTGGGGGCAATACATTTTTCTGTTGAAGGACTTTACAGATATTCAACGGATTTAATTGACTGGGGCAAAAATGACCCAAGCGACGCCAAATGGGCGGTTGACAATATAGGCAGGGTTAATACCGGCTCTGTGACGTCAGCGCTTAAAATGCCGCTTGCTGTTTTTAATATAAGCGCCGGGTATACGTATACGGATTCGTACGCGTCAGCTTCATATATTTCAAAATACGGGGCCAATTATCTGCGCAATAAATTTTTTACTTCCGTGGATTTTGAACTTTACGGATTTATCACGTATTTATCCTATATGTATAAAAATTATGATGACAGGAAAGACGCGTATAACAGTTTTGACGCTTCAATTTCATACGTTTTTATGGAAGCTGTAACCGCGGTTATAAAGTGCGAGAATATTACAAATATGTATTATGAAGAGATAAAAGGCATACCGGCTCCGGGAAGGGTTTTAAAGGTAATCGTAAGTACACAATTCTAAAACAAAGAGACAAAACCTGTAATCATTATTATAAATTCATACGTCCAATTGACAGAGGTTTAATTTGGTATTATTATATGAACGGTAAATAATACAGTAAACACGGGGTGAAAAATGAAAAAAGTATTTTTATTACCGGTATTTGTTTTATTTATGCTTTTATCTGTGACGTTAAACGCGGCCATAAAAGGCGCGCAGAGCGAGATAGCAAAAAAATACGCGGATAAAGACCAGACGCCCGTGGTGCATTTTGTACCCGAAAGCGGGGCGGCTCTTGGTTTTATTATGTATGCCGACATTGACGGCGAGGCGGGTAATGAAATTATAATACCTTACACCGTAAGAAAAAAGGATAAAGATATTGAAGACAGGGCGGATGTAGCGCCGCAGCTTCTTATGATAGATGTGGTTCAAAACGGAAAAAAGATAAGGGGTTTTATAGAAGTGGACCTTGCTTATGTAAGAAAACCCAAAGTATACATTCACGCCGAAAAGATAGCGGGTTCAGAGCTTCCAAAAGTATTTGTAATGGTAAATGACGGATTTGAAAAAGGGTGGGATAAAACCTTTGTGCTGGCTTATAACAGTTTTGATTCTAAAGATAAAAACAGGCAGAAAGTATATGATACAGTCCTTATGCCGTGGAAATTTGTTTTAAAGCAGTTTGGCAAAGAGCCGAACATAGTTGAATTTTCAACCAAATTAAAGGAAAACCACGGAAAGTTTTATATAAGGCTTCTGGATAAAAGGGCAAAATGGCCTAAAATATCCAAAAAACAGCTTGAAGATTTTAAAGCGCAGCTGCAGGAATACAGAAAAGAGCTTTTCTGGGAATACGGATATGAAACAGCGGGGGATGCCGAATAATATAAGGGCGGCCATAGTGTTTCCTGACAAACACAGATTCATATGATATACATATGTTAAGGGAAAAAGAGGTATAATATATTATATGAAACGTTTTAAGTTAATTATTTACCTGTGGGTTCAGGAGACGAAATGAATAAAATATGGATAAAAGCGCTTATATCTGCCGCGATTGTTTTTACCATGTCATTTCATATTTTTGCGGCCAATCCTGATAAAATATTCGCAATCATCTCATCCGACGCGCAGCAGTACATGCTTGCTTATGACGGATTTAAGGATACCATTGAAAAAAATATTAAAATATCTGTCATGTCCGGAACAATCAATGGGCAGAATAAAAATGAAATTGTGTCGTCAATAGATTCTTTTGACCCGCAGATTCTGCTTGCTGTGGGCACAAAGGCTTTTAATTTAGCCAAAGAGATACAGGGTTCCAAAAAAATAATTTATTGTATGGTTTTTTCAGATAATGAAATAGACGGTAATAATACGGCAGGGGTGGAATTTAATATTCCTGAAAGTTATAAAACGGAGAAAATTAAAGAGATAATTCCAAATCACGGGACAATGGGGATTATTTATACCGGCGCTTCAAAAAAACAGTTTGAAGACCTGAAAAAGGCATGCGAAGAAAAAAACATCCCGCTTGTGGATATAAGGATAGAAAGCGGGGAAGGTTTTTCAAAAGCTTTAAACAGGATAAAAAAAAGAATTGACCTGTTTATGATGGTAACCGATTCCGTGCTTTATTACCCGGGTTCTGTACAGTATCTTTTCCGTGAGAGTATAGATAACGGGTTTGGTGTAATAGGCCTTTCGTCTTTTTATACAAAGGCAGGCGCCGTGCTTTCGTTTGACTATGACTATTATTACGTGGGAGTTGATGCCGCCAAACTTGCCTTTGAAAGATTTTTCAGCGGCGTAAATAAAAAAGCTGATGCCTCCGGCAGGATTGTTTATTCTCTTAATATGAGCGTTGCGGAAGAACTTGGAATTAAATTTTCAAAGGAAGCAGTTGATAAAGCTTCAGAGGTGTTTGGCAGATGAAACTTGATAAAAAGTTAAACGCTTATTTTATAATTACGATAATAACCTTAAGTTCTCTTATGGCGGCAAGTTTTGTTTTTATGGAATTAAGGCATATAAAGGAATCGCTTAACGAAAGGGCGGAACTTATCATTAATGAACTTGCTTCTAATATAGAATTTTCCCTGTTTGTACGTAATTATGACGAAGTGGAAAAGAGGGTGAATGACGTACTTAAAAATGAAGATGTGGTCTTTTGTGTGCTTAAAGATAATTACGGCCAGATTATCTATGAAAACGGGGATAAAGGCGCGCGCAATGTCCGTCATTTTAAAAAAGAGATATTAAGGGAAAAGGCCAGGGAACAAAGCGAAGAAACAATTTTTGGCATAAGTGCCGAAACAAAAGAACCGCTTGGAACAGTGCAGATTAATGTATCTGATTCAAGCGGCAGAAAAGCAATTGCGCTCATACTTCTTCTTGGCATGGCTGTGACTTTAATTGTCATAATAACCGCGCTGCTTTTCAGCAGGTATTTTCTTAACAAACTGGTGGCTGCCCCCGTTCAAAAACTTATGGAAGGGACAAAAAAAATAGCTGGCGGAGATTTCAGTTATAAAGTTCAGGCGCATACGGATGATGAAATTGGAATTCTGGGCGAGGCTTTTAATAAAATGACCGGGCAGCTTTCCACTACTCTTGTATCAAAGGACTTTATTGAAAGTATATTCACGTCAATGGCCGAAGCTCTTATAGTTGCCGATAAGGACGGCAGAATCACTATGGCTAATAAAGCTGCCGAGGAGATGACCGGATTAAGCGAAGATGAGTTAAAAGGCACGTCTGTATACGGATACTTTATGCTGTTGGATATGCAGAAGTCCGCCGAAATTGAAGGGAATATTGAAACTGTCTGTTTTTCAAAACGCGGCAAAATACCGGTGCTTTTTGGAGCCGCTTTTCTTAAATCTAAGGATAACAACATAAACGGCTATGCCTGCGCGGCAACGGATATAAGCAGGATTAAAGAAACGGAAAACAGCCTTAAGAACGCTTTGTTTAAAATAGAAAAATATACCGGAGAACTGGAAGAAAGCAATATGAAACTTAAGGAACTTGACAGATTAAAGAGCAGTTTTTTGTCAATGGTATCGCACGAACTTAGGACGCCGCTTACTTCCATAAAGGGTTATCTTGCATTCCTGCTAAGGGGGGCGACAGGGCCTATAACAGAGACTCAGAAAGATTATCTGGAATCAATAAGCAGAAATTCAGAGCGGCTGTTAAAACTGATCAATGACCTTGTAGACTTAACTAAGATGGAAAAGGGGACGTTCGCTGTAAATAAAACCAAAAGTGATATTGTAAAAGTAATGAATAAATGTATAAAAGAAATGGAACCTATGCTGGCATCCATGAAGCTAAAAATTATAACAAATTATGAATCCGCTTCTATAGAACTGCAGGCGGATGAATACAGGTTAAGCCAGGTGTTTATAAATGTAATCAATAACGCTGTGAAATTCTCTCCCGCGGATTCGGCGATTACAGTTACAGTTGTTTCAGGTGATGCGGAAAAATTTAATGTACCGCAGGACAATTTAAACGCCGGCTTATACGGGAAAAAGTGCTGTAAAGTGTCAATTAAAGATCAGGGAATTGGTATGGAAAAACAGTACGTTAACAGGGTGTTTGACAGGTTTTACCAGATAGAAGATATAAATACCCGTAAATATCAGGGCCTTGGGCTTGGGTTGAATATAGCAAGAAATATTGTGGAAGCACACGGGGGCAGTATATGGGCGGACTCTGAAGGAAAGGGAAAAGGGACAGTTTTTGAAATTTTAATACCTGTCGAATAAAAAAAAATAAATTTATTCTAAACAGAAATAAGGAGGTATTTATGAAAAAAGTTCTGTTTTTTTCGGCGGCATTGGTGCTTTTTTACGGTTTTGTTTTTAGTGCTGACTTTCAACAGTACGCGCAGGCTGAAGGTGCGGGTGTTTCCGAAGAAATCTGGTTTATGAAAATACCCGAAGTTATAACCGCGTCAAAAACAAGTGAAAGCTTAAACAAGGCGCCGGCCATAGTGTATGTGATGACAAGGGAGGATATAAAACTGTCCGGGGCTAAAAGCCTTGCGGAAATTTTAAAACGTGTCCCGGGTATGCGCATATCTGTCCGTGAAACTTCCCTTTTAGGGTCGCGTGGTTTTACATCCGATCAGAACGACAAATTCCTTTTTCTTATTGACGGTACGCCTATAACCAACATAATGCAGGACGGGACATATAATTTTATAGATATGCCTAATTTGAACATGGTGGAAAAAATAGAGGTTGTAAAAGGACCGGCTTCCACGTTGTGGGGTTCTGACGCCACTTTTGGAATTGTAAACATTATCACAAGAAGCGGTTCGGATGTTGATGGAATTACAGATACAGTGGATTATTCAACAGCTAATAATCAGATAACCGGAAATGTTTTGGCTGGCGGAAAAATGGATGCGGGAAGCTATTTGTTTTCTCTGACTTACACTGAAAGCAGCGGGTATGCTTTTGGCGTAAATCACAATGAAGGCAATACCGTTTATCAGTGGGGCAATGAAAAAGATGTTATCCAGAGCGGGTTTGTAAATCCGCCGCTTGAGGAAAATAAAGGGCCAAGGCTTCTGGATTATTCGCCAAGTTTTGAACTTTACAGCAAAGCTGACCTGGGAGATTTTATTTTAAAAGGTCGCGTTTCGTATATGGCGCAAAAGTATCTTTGGAATACAAATTATGATTATAAAATGACTGATGCCGCCATGAAACACATGTTTCTTGAAATTGAAAGAAACTACAATTTAGCAGATGGTATTTCGCTGTCCACAAAAATTGACGGGCATGGCCTTATGTATGAAAGGGGAATTCCTGTTTCATATGCTCAAGGCGTAACCTGGGTGGCGGCTGATATTGAAACAATGACAGAGATGGGTTTTTCCACAGAAGCCATACTGCACGCTGAAGTTGCTGATATACACAGAGTTTTAGCCGGAATTAAATTTTCAAGGATAAATATAGGGCCTGATACGCGTATTGAATATCTGCCTGATATGTCTGATTCCGGTAATGTGGGGTATTTATATGTAGTGACCCTTAAACCCGCGATTGATAATACCGTAGGGGCTTACCTGGAAGATAATATTGATTTAACTGACAATCTGACGCTTGTGGGCGGGCTAAGCTGCGAATACAACGATTTAAGGGAAATGGGAATTAATTTAATGCCAAGGGCAGCTGCTGTTTATCAGATAAATAATGAAATTTCCGCAAAATACGCGTACAACACGGGTTATGGCAGGCCGCCGGCGCAGAAGAAATTTGGCAGGTATTTTGGGCACGCGCAGAAATCCGAAAAAATTCAGGAACATGACGTGCAGGTAATGTTCAATAATAAAACTTTAAGTATTTCAGCTACCGGTTTTAATTATTATATTATGGATTACCTTACCTGGTACGATGACGGCACAGAAGATCCGGTTACGCACGTTCATATGAACGCCGGCCACTATAATAAAGGCGTGGCTATAAGCAATGGTATTGAATTAAGCGCGCGCGGCAGTTTAGGCAAAGATTTGTCCTTGTATGGTAATTATATGTTTGCAGAGATTGAAATAAACGGCAGTATTCCTGTTGGAGAGCCCAAGCACGTGTATAATGCCGGTGTTGACTGGTACTTAACGGGCGATATTTCCGTAAATTTAAATGTAAACGGATTTGTTGACATGTATCACGGAAAAAGCGCTGATGGAAGGGATTTGTACTGGAGCGGATGGCAGGAGCAACTGGTTGACCTGACCGTGGTTGCGGAAAACATATTTGACCGTTTTTCAGTAACAGTATACGGCAACAATCTTTTAAACAATAAGGTTCATGTAGGCATGACCGGCTATCCGGGATACACGTACCTTGGAGGGCTGTCAGCAGGAGCTAAAATTTCAGCAAGTTTCTAAGATAAAACAGAGGCAGCGGTTTGAGCTATAGGCAATTAAGCATAAGCGTAAAGGCCACAAGAAACGCTATGGACAGAGGGATGGTTTATTATTTTACATTGGTTGGAGCGAGTCTGCGAGCGAAAGCAGGCGGGATAGACGCATCTCTTTAGGTCGCATTGTTTTTTTGTTTGTATTGTATTGGTAGACGCGGGTCTTTAGCCCGCGCGATTTTTTGTCGTGGATCTTAAATCAAATGTTTAAAATAAGCCGCAATATATTGCGGTTCTACAATAAAATCTATTAAAACCGTCCCCTAATACTTACGCTGGCAAAAACATAAAATTCAAATCAACTGCCGCGGGCTGAAGACCCGCGTCTACCAGTGCAAAAGGTCTAAACCGTCCCTCTGTCCCTCCGTACATCCGTCCCTCAGATTTGTATACCAAGCCTCTAAGCATCCAATTTAAAACAGCGTCTCTTTATCATCCAGAAATTTCTGTATGTCAAAATTATTACCTAAACCCCTTTCATTAACCCAGGTTGACCATAAATCAGCAAAGTGTATAAGGTGGGTCAGCGGGTACACGTTTCCTTTAATATCCTCAAAAGACGGGACATACGGGCCGTCGTGGTAGGCGATAGCCTGCATTTCTTCCCTTGTAAGTTCAACAAATTTATTTATTAAAAGCAGGCTTTTATGCGCGCCGGAAAAAGACATTTGATTCTTGTTCCAGAAATACGGCTGCTGTTCTTTTGTGGCGCCGTTATTCTTATTATATGTGGCCTGTCCAAAGCCGTCTGTCACTTTATGGGCGTCATGAAAAAGGCAGCACAAAATGACAGATTCATCCGGATAAGAGGGAAGCAAAACAGGCTTGATTTTAAGCGCTGTTTTTGCAACTCCAACGGAGTGAATTAAAAGGCCGCCTTCGCTGCAAAGGTGAAATTTGGTGGATGCGGGCGCTTTAAAAAAACCGTGGCGTTCCAGATACGCGGCAAGTTCTTTTACGCCTTCGCGTTTTAATGCCGTATTAAGAAGTTCATAGTACTCTTTTTTAGCGGTTTCTATTGTCATATATACCCTCCTTTATTTTTTTCCAAAGATATATTGACACACGCCGCGGATTTTGTATATCGTAAAAAGGGTATAAATACGAGGGACGGAGGGACAGAGGGACAGAGGGACAGAAGGACAGAAGGACAGAAGGACAGAAGGACAGAAGGATAGAAGGATAGAAGGATAGAAGGACAGAAGGACAGAAGGACAGAAGGACAGAAGGACAGAAGGACAGAAGGACAGAAGG
>JAFGWA010000123.1 GCA_016937715.1 Candidatus Goldiibacteriota bacterium | reverse complement strand
TTTTTATTTTTTTATATTTTTTAAAAATAAACACACGCATTTTTATTAAAATACTGCAAAAATTAATATATCCAGAAATAAATTTTAATTTTCACCGCGTTTAAAAATATATATTTTTCATATCAACCGCCGCAGATACGTAGGCCATAAATTTAAAATTTAAATTCTAATTAAAAATCCGATTTTATTAAGACGCGCATTTTTCACTTCCTTTCCTTTTAACTTTCCTTTTTCAATTCAAATACCGCCGGCTGCCATTTACGGCTTTATTGATGCGACGGCCGTGAAAGACACGCGTCTGCAATTGAAAATTATTATACATCATTTTAAAAACAAATCTTTCTTTTCTTTCCTCTACGTTAAGAACAAACCCGCTGCAACCATTTAACTCCTATATTCCGGAACAAAACGAACCGCAATATATTGCGCATCTACGATAAAGTGCAAAATTAAAAACAACGCGCCTTAAAGGGTGCGGCTGCCAAGAGAACAGCCAAATCAACCTGTAAAATAAAAAAGCCCCGGGAGGTTATCCCGGGGCTTTGGTTAATTATTCTATTATTCTTCTGCTTCTTCAGCATCCGCTGATTCTTCAGTTTCTTCAACAGGTCCTATCTTTGACTTGCGGCCTTTTTTCTTTTCCACTTTCTTGAATTTCTTGAATTCGTTTACGCCTGTTCCGGCGGATATTAAGTGCCCTATTATAACATTCTCTTTAAGGCCTTTTAATTTATCCACTTTCCCGTTAACTGCTGCGTCAATAAGAATTCTTGTTGTTTCCTGGAAAGACGCGGCCGAAACCCAGCTTTCAGTTGAAAGCGCGGCTTTAGTGATACCAAGCAGAAGGGGTTTTGCCTTTGCCTGTGCTTTGCCGTCTTTTTCCATCTTTTCATTTTCGGCTTTAAACGCAAAACGGTCAACCTGTTCATCTATCAGGAATTCCGTATCGCCCGGGTCTTCTATCTTAACCTTTCTCATCATCTGCCTTACTATAACTTCAATGTGTTTGTCATGTATCTGAACACCCTGAAGGCGGTAAACTTCCTGAACTTTGTTCAGAAGATATTCCTGAACAGCGTTTTCTCCGTTTACCTGAAGGATATCATGCGGGTTTACGTTTCCGTCAACCAGCTGTTCTCCCGCTTCCACAACGTCGCCTTCGCGCACGTTAATATACTTGCCGTGCGGTATGGCATATTCTCTCTGCACTCCGTCGTCGCTCTGAATAATAATTTTACGTACGCCGGTTGATGATTCTTCAAATCTTACCCTTCCGTCTATTTCAGTGATAACGGCAGGGGTCTTGGGCCTTCTTGCTTCCACAAGTTCCGCAACCCTTGGAAGGCCGCCGGTGATGTCGCGGGTCTTGGAAAGTTCCCTTGGGAACTTGGCAAGTATCTTTCCGCCTTTAACCTTATCGCCGTCTTCAACTTCCAGCTTTGCGCCTACCGGTATTGAATAGGATGCAATCTGTCCGCCCTTCTCGTCAACTATGTTGATGTGCGGATATAGTTTTTCTTTTGATTCTATTATAAACTTGCCAAGCTGTCCGGTTGCGGCATCAGCCTGTTCAAGCATGGTCACATCTTCCACGATATCGTCAAATACAACTTTACCTGCTTTTTCGGTAAAGATCGGGATATTATAAAGGTCCCATAATCCGATTATATCGCCGTCTTTAACTTTCTGCCCGTCCTTTACCTTAAGCTTTGTACCGTATGCAATATGGTGCAGTTCTCTTTCCACCTTGTTGTTGTCAAAAACAGAAATTTCTCCGCTTCTGTTTGTGACAATCATATCGCCTTCTTCATCAGTAACATACTTTATTCCGCTGAAACCAACAACACCTTCGTGTTTTGCCTTGATTTCAGACTGTTCAACAACACGGCTGGCGGTACCGCCGACGTGGAAAGTTCTAAGCGTAAGCTGGGTACCCGGTTCACCGATTGACTGCGCGGCTATAATACCCACCGCTTCGCCAAGGTCAACAAGTTTGCCCGATGTTAAATCAGCGCCGTAACATTTTGCGCAGCAGCCTTCGCTTGTTTCACAGGTAAGAACTGAACGCACCCTTATTCTTTCATATCCGGCCTCTTCAATTCTTTTTGCGACTTCCGGTGTGATAAGCGTATTAGCTTTTACTATTACTTCGTCCGTAACAAGGTCAACAACGTTATCTACAGCCACCCTCCACATTATTCTGTCCGCAAGGGGTTCTATGACTTCGCCGCCTTCTTTTATCGCCATTACGTTTATTCCATTTATTGTTCCGCAGTCATTGTTTGTAACAATTACATCCTGCGCAACATCTATAAGCCTTCTTGTAAGGTATCCCGCGTCAGCCGTTTTCAAAGCGGTATCCGCAAGCCCTTTTCTTGCTCCGTGAGTTGATATAAAATATTCAAGAACCGACAGCCCTTCCCTGAAGTTGGATTTGATGGGGGTTTCAATGATTTCGCCCACGCCTCCGGTCATCTTCTTCTGAGGTTTGGCCATAAGTCCCCTCATTCCCGCAAGCTGCCTTATCTGCAGTTTGGAACCCCTTGCGCCCGAATCCGCCATCATGAACACAGGGTTAAATCCGGCCTGATCTTCTTCAAGTTCTTTGAACATATAGTCCGCGACTTTATCGGTTACGGTGGTCCAAATGTCTATAATCTTATTGTATCTTTCGCCGTCCGTAATGATACCTTTGTTATACTGCGACCTTATCTGAATGGCTTTCTTTGCCGCTTCAGATACAAGCCCCTGCTTTTCATCCGGTATCTTTAAATCCGCAACGCCGATTGTAAAGCCCGCAAGTGTGGACTGTTTGAATCCAAGCTCTTTCATTTTATCCAGCATTTCTGCCGTTACTTTGGATCCGTATCTTTCAAATACCACGCCAATAAGTTTTACAATCTGTTTCTTTGTCATTTTGTCATTTACGTATTCCATAAACTTGCCGTTTTTATCCTGGCCTTTTGGAAGTATCTGATTAAAGATAAGCCTGCCGGCGCTTGTTTCAACAAGTTTATTTCTCATTCTTACGGCAACCATTTCGTGTAAATCAATCGCGTCATGGTCATACGCCATAAGAGCTTCTTCTTCGGAGTAGAACTTTTTCTTCTTTTCCGCTGCGGATTTCTGTTTTCCTGTCTCTTTGGTTATGTAGTACAGCCCCAATACAATGTCCTGGTTAGGTACAATGATGGGCTTTCCGCTGGCAGGAGACAAAATATTTAAAGGCGCAAGCATAAGCATTCTTGCTTCCACCTGCGCTTCATAAGAAAGCGGCACGTGAACGGCAAGCTGGTCGCCGTCAAAGTCCGCGTTAAAACCGCCGCATACAAGCGGGTGAAGTGTTAAAGCGTTGCCTTCAACAAGCCTTGGTTCAAAAGCCTGAATAGAATGCCTGTGAAGAGTGGGAGCGCGGTTTAGCAATACCAGATGGTCTTCAAGAATTTCTTCCAGAATATCCCATACTTCCGCGCGCACGTTTTCAACCATTTTCTTGGCGCTCTTTATTGTGTAGCCCATTTCCTGAACTTTATTGATAATAAACGGCTTGAATAATTCAAGCGCTATCTTTTTTGGAAGCCCGCACTGGTGGAGCTTAAGATCCGGACCTACAACAATAACCGAACGTCCAGAATAATCAACCCTTTTACCAAGAAGGTTCTGCCTGAAACGCCCCTGTTTTCCTTTTAACATATCACTTAATGATTTTAACGGCCTGTTTCTTGCGCCGCGTACGGGATGTCCCCGCCTGCCGTTATCAAACAGCGCGTCTACAGCTTCCTGTATCATTCGCTTTTCATTCTTTACTATAAGCTCCGGCGAATTGATGCTTATAAGCTTTTTTAACCTGTTGTTCCTGTTTATTATCCTTCTATAAAGGTCATTTAAATCGGAAGTTACAAACCTTCCGCCGTCTAACTGTACAAGGGGCCTTAATTCCGGAGGAATTACCGGAAGTACATCAAGCACCATCCATCCGGGAATATTTCCGGACTTGCGGAACGCTTCCACAACTTTAAGCCTTTTGATTATATCTTTCTTTTTCTGTAACGAAACAGTTTTAGCAATCTGTTTTCTTAATTCCTTTGCCAGTTTGTCAATATCCGTGTCCCTTAACATTGCTTTGATGGCGTCAGCGCCTATCTTTACGTTAAGCTGCTCGCCATACTTTTCTTTTAACCTTATGTAATCATCTTCCGTAAGCAGTTCGTATTTTTTAACTTCTTCCGCCGCTCCCGGGTCAATTACTATATAATTTTCATAATATATAACTTTTTCCAGATTTCTTGCAGAAGTATTCAGAAGATAAGCAAGTTTTGAAGGTATGCCTTTTAAATACCATATATGTACCACAGGCACAGCCAGTTCAATGTGCCCCATTCTTTCCCTTCTGACTTTTGTCTCTGTAACTTCAACGCCGCATTTGTCGCAAACAACGCCTTTATAGCGCTGCTTCTTATATTTACCGCAGGCGCATTCATAATCTTTGGTAGGCCCGAATATTCTCTCGCAGAATAACCCTTCAAATTCCGGTTTAAAAGTCCTGTAATTGATGGTTTCGGGTTTCTTAACTTCACCCATTGACCAGTCCCTTACAAGTTCCGGGGAAGCTATGGATATTTTTATAGCATTAAATTCTATATCCCTATGTTTCTTCTCTTCGGGCTTCTTAAGCATATCCTTAAGATTAATCGTAATATTTTCGGGGGCTTCTTTTTTCTTTTTGTCTTTTTTCTTTTTATCTTTCGCCATATACAAGCTCTCCTTATTATGAATTTATCTTACTGCTTCTTGGCTGTCTTCCTGCTTACCAGTTCCACGTTTAAGGCAAGGCCCTGAAGTTCTTTCACAAGAACATTAAAGGATTCGGGTATTCCCGGCTCCGGTATGTTCTTGCCCCTTACTATCGCTTCATAAAGCCTTTTTCTGCCTTCAACATCGTCAGACTTTACAGTAAGCATTTCCTGAAGCGTGTAAGCCGCGCCGTAAGCTTCCAGAGCCCAGACTTCCATTTCTCCGAATCTCTGGCCTCCAAACTGCGCCTTACCGCCAAGAGGCTGCTGTGTAATAAGCGAGTATGGCCCAATTGAACGGGCGTGTATCTTGTCATCAACCATATGAACAAGTTTCATCATGTACATGACACCCACGGTTACAGCCTGCGCGAATGACTTTCCTGTTTTTCCGTCATAAAGCGCGCTTTTGCCGCTGTCCGCCATGCCGACTTTTTTCATCCATTCCTTAACTTCCGCTTCCTGCATTCCGTTAAATACCGGCGTCTGGAATTTTACCCCTTCTTTTTTTCCTGCCCATCCAAGCTGAGTTTCAAGCAGCTGGCCTACGTTCATACGGGAAGGAACACCAAGCGGATTTAAAACAACATCCACAGGAGTGCCGTCAGCCAAATAAGGCATATCTTCAACAGGCAGAATCCTTGAAATAACACCCTTGTTCCCGTGGCGTCCGGAAATCTTGTCGCCCACGGATATCTTTCTTTTCTTTGCGATTAAAACTTTTACAATCTTTATTACGCCGGGCGGAAGGTCATCGCCTTTGTTATTCTTTAAAAGCCTGAACTCTTCTTCCAGCTTGTTTCTCATGTAATCGCAGTAAATTTCTTCAAATTCAATAAGTTTTGCTTTTTCATCTTTATTTAAGTCTTTATTTCCTTCTATTTCTTTTATATTTTCTTTAAGCTGCTTTTCAAGTTCCGCGATTGTTTTATCTTTTTCTTTCTTTACTTTTGAAATATTTTCTTCTTCTTTGCCTTTCTTTTTTCCGCGTTCTTTTCTGGCAAATACCTTAATATCGGTAATTATGCCTTCAATTCCGGGCGGAACCCTTAAAGAAGTATCTTTCACGTTATCAGCTTTTGAACCAAAGATAGCTTTTAAAAGTTTTTCTTCGGGCGTCAGATTGCTGCCGGATATGGGTGTTACTTTTCCCACAAGAATGTCGCCCGGTTTTACCTTTGCTCCTGTCCTTACAATACCTTCCGCGTCAAGGTTCTTAAGCGTATCTTCGCTTACATTTGGTATGTCGCGTGTTATTTCTTCGGGTCCAAGCTTTGTGTCCCTTGCTTCCACTTCATATTCTTCAATATGAACCGATGTAAATATGTCTTTCTTAAGAAGGTTTTCCGACAGAACAATAGCATCTTCGTAGTTATATCCGTTCCATGGCATGAAAGCTATTACCACGTTCTTGCCCAGCGCCATTTCGCCTTTATCCATTGAAGGACCGTCTGCTATTACCTGGCCTTTCTTGATTTTGTCGCCTTTTTTAACCCTTGGTTTTTCATTTATAGTGGTGTCCTGGTTGGTTCTCTTGAATTTTTTCATTTTGTAAACATCAAGTTTTTCCCTCAGGTTCTTGCCTTCCCTGTCTGTGGCTACAATAATAACTTCCGCATCCACATACGCCACCACACCGGAATTTATTGCGGTAATCGCGCGGCCTGAATCTACGGCAGCTTTGTGTTCCATACCGGTACCCACAATGGGCGCATCGGTGACTAACAGAGGAACAGCCTGACGTTGCATGTTGGAACCCATAAGCGCCCTGTTGGCGTCATCGTGTTCAAGGAAAGGTATCAGCGAAGCGGCAACCGACACAACCTGTTTTGGAGAAACATCAATGTAATCAACTTCCTGCGGAGGAACCATAGGGAAATCGCCCTGTGTCCTTACCAGAACAAGATCCTGTGTTATTGTACCTTTATCGTCTGTTATAACATCGGCAGGCCCAATCTTAAAATCATCTTCCCTGTCAGCTGTTAAATATTCAATTTCCCCGGTAAGTTTGCCGTTTTTTACCTTTCTGTAAGGTGTTTCAATAAACCCGTAATCATTTACACTTGCATATGTGGCAAGTGAAGTGATAAGGCCGATATTCTGGCCTTCAGGAGTTTCAATCGGGCAGAGCCTTCCATAATGAGTATAGTGAACGTCGCGGACTTCAAAGCCTGCGCGTTCCCTGTTAAGACCGCCCGGCCCAAGCGCGGAAATCCTTCTTTTGTGAGTTAATTCCGCAAGAGGGTTAACCTGATCCATAAACTGAGAAAGCTGCGAGCTTCCAAAGAATTCCTTTATTGCGGCTACAAGCGGTTTAGGATTGATAAGGTTGGCCGGTATGGCATTTTTCATATCAATGATAGTCATTCTTTCCCTTATCATTTTTTCAACCCTTACAAGCCCTGCCCTGAACTGATTTTCCACAAGCTCGCCTACAGCCCTTACACGCCTGTTTCCAAGATGGTCAATATCGCTCTTTTCCATCCTGCCCGAATTAACCTTATAAAACTGCGCGATGGCAAATACAAGGTCAAATTCAGTAAGCACTTTTTCCGTGGAAATATCATCAAGAATAGCTTCAATCTTTTTGCCGCTCTTATTTTTCTTCCCTTCAATTATGGCGCTTACATTTTCAAGAATTTCCTTGATATCAAAATTCTTCTGCTCTTTTTCGGCGTCAATAATTGCCCTGACTGTTTTATTAATTTTATATCTTCCCACCTGGCCAAGATTATAACGCCTGTGGTCAAAGAACAGATTTTTAAACAGCATCTTAGCGCCGGTTAAAGTGGCAGGTTCGCCCGGCCTCATCTTCTTGTAGATTTCAACCTGCGCTTCCTGTTCCGACTTTATGCTGTCTTTTTTTATCGTCTTAATAATATTGATGTACGGGTTATCTTCATCCCAGATAACGGTGGTCACTTTCTTGATGTTAAGGTCCCTTATCTTGCTTGCCATTTCTTTTGTAATTAAAGCGCCGGATTCCGCAATTATTTCGCCGGTAGATTTATCAATTACATCCTTGAAAAGTATTTTTTTGGTAAGGTCGCGGCTGTCGGTTTCAGTCTCTTCTGATTTAAAGAATATGGAAAGTATGTCTTCTGTCCTTCCAAAACCAAGCGCTCTTAAAAGCGTGGTGGCGTATATTTTCTTCTTTCTGTCAAGCTTAGCGTGCGTTATGTCGTTGGCGTCATATTCAAATTCCAGCCATGTTCCCCTGTAAGGAACTATTCTTCCTATATACATGGGAATACCCATTAAGCCTTCGCTTTCCTCTTCTTCTTCAAAGCTTACGCCCGGAGAACGGTGAAGCTGGCTGACAATAACCCTTTCAGCCCCGTTTATAACAAATGTTCCCCTGTCCGTCATTAACGGAATATCACAGAGATGAACCGCCTGTTCAGGCGCTTCTTTAAGGTCCATCTGCCCTGTTTTCTCGTTTTTTTCATTTATGGCAAGCCTGAAAATGCCCTTTAAAGGCGAAGAATAACTTTCTCCCCTTTCTATGGCTTCTTCAACTTCATGCTTTGGTTTTCCAAATTCATAACCCACAAACTGAAGTGTATAAATACCGTTGTAATCAGATATCGGGAAAACGCTTCCGAATACATCCTGAAGCCCCTGGTTCTTTCTTTTATCAGCGGGGGTGTCGTACATAAGGAATTCTTTATAAGACTTTTTCTGGATATCCATCAAATCAGGGATATCAAGAATCTCCTCAATATTTGTTTTCTGTTTGATTCTTGCCATAGATCCCCTTCCTATATATATTTTGATTGCGGCGCGGACGGTTCGCCGCATTCCGAATGGTTATAGTAACCCTAAAAATACTTTCACCCGTGTCCGTAAATATACGAGCACGGGAATTAATCCGTCTTAAAAAAAAATCTTTAAAGAGCGTATATGTCCGGCGCCCCCTTTAACAGGGGGCGCCCAATATGACATAGACTTACTTTAATTCTACAGTCGCTCCGGCTTCTTCAAGCTGTTTCTTAATCTTGTCTGCTTCGTCCTTTGAAACTCCGGCTTTAACAGGTTTCGGCGTGTTATCGGCTATATCCTTCGCCTCTTTAAGACCGAGGCTGGTGATTTCCCTGATAACCTTGATTACCGGAATCTTGTTTGCGCCAGCGTTGGTAAGAACTACATCAAATGATGTTTTCTCTTCTGCCGCTGCTGCTCCGGCTGCCGGTGCTGCCGCCATCATCATAGGTGCTGATGCTGAAACACCGAACTTTTCCTCAAGAGCCTTTACAAGCTCATTGAGCTCCATAACCGTCATGGATTCGACTTCCTTGATAAAATCCTCTTTCGACATTGCCATTGTATGACACCTCCTTGATATTTTTAAAAATTAGCCTTTTTTGTCTTTTACGGCATTTATAGCGTATACAACATCTTTTACAGGTTTTGAAAGCTGGGTCACAAACTTTACTATCGGCTGATTCAGCGTATAAACAAGCTTTGCGATAAGTTCTTCTTTGCTTGAAAGCCTGCTTATTTCTTTAATCTCGTCCATTGTGTAATGTTTCTTTTCAATGAAGCCGCCTTTTATCTGCAGCTTTTCATTTTCTTTGGCAAAATTAGCAAGTACTTTTGCGGCCGAAACGTAATCATTGCTGAAAACAACTCCGGTTACGCCTTTAAACATTTTTTTCACATCGCCGTTAATGTTCATGGCATCAAGAGCGCGCTTGGACACGGTGTTCTTTGTTACCTTGTAAATAGCTCCCACTTTTTCCAGTTCGCGCCTTAACGTATTTACCTGCTCCACTGTAAGGCCCTGATAATCAGTAATGATAAAACCCGCTGATTCCCTTATCTTTGAAACTGTTTCATCAACAAATATCTGTTTTTTCTGCTTATTCTGTTCTTTAGCCATTAAAGCACCTCTTTATATGAATTTCTTAAAGTTTACGGGAACGCCGACGCCCATTGTCGTGGACACGTAAATACTTTTCACGTACTGTCCTTTTGTTGCCAGGGCCGGAAGTTTCAGGAACACTTTAAGAAAAGCAATTATATTTTCCGCAATCGCGTTTTCCGCGAAAGAAGCCTTGCCTGCAAGCACGTGCACAACGCCTTCTTTATTGTTTCTGTATTCCACTTTCCCGCCTTTAAATTCTTTAACGGCTTTTCCCACTTCAAGCGTAACTGTGCCGGATTTAGGATTAGGCATAAGGCCCTTTGTCCCAAGAATCTTACCCAGTTTTCCGACTTCTTTCATCATTTCCGGAGTGGCAATCGCGATATCAAAATCCAGCCATCCGCCTTTGATTTTTTCAATAAGGTCTTCAGACCCCACTTCGTCGGCACCCGCTGCAAGCGCTTCTTTTTCTTTGTCGCCTTTTACAAAAACAATGACTTTAACCTTTTTGCCGCTGCCGTTGGGAAGCACTATGGTGCTTCTTATCTGCTGTTCTGCCTGAACCGGTTTCTTGGCAAGGTTTACCGCTATGTCAATGCTCTCGTCAAATTTAACATTGGCTGTCTCTTTTAATAATTTTACAGCTTCTTCAATCTCATACACTTTGTTTTTTTCAAGAAGCTTTACTGCTGCGTCATGCCTTTTGCTGCCCATTGTTATTGCTCCTTATTCCTTATATGTTATTTATTCTACTTCTATTCCCATATTTTTAGCTGTGCCTTCAACCATTCTCATCGCCGATTCAACTTTTGTACAGTTAAGGTCGGGCATTTTTGTTATTGCTATCTCTTTAACCTGCTCTTTTGTCACCTTTGCCACTTTAATCTTATTCGGCTGGCCGGAACCTTTAATAACATTTGCCGCCTTCTTCAACAGAACCGGAACAGGTGGCGTCTTAAGGATAAACGTAAAAGACCTGTCTTCAAACACGTCAATTACAACAGGAAGCACAAGGTCTCCCCTGTCTTTTGTCCTGTCATTAAACTGCTTGCAGAATTCCATAATATTAACACCATGCTGACCAAGCGCAGGCCCTACAGGGGGAGCCGGGTTGGCTTTTCCCGCAGTAATCTGCAGCTTTATCTGAGTCATTAACTTCTTGCCTTTTCCTTTTGGAGCCATCTTCAATCCACCTTCCTTGAGTTTATACTATCTTTTCAACCTGGCTGAATTCCAATTCCACCGGTGTCGGCCTTCCGAAAATGGTTACAATTACTTTCATCTTTCCCTTTTCCGGATTAACTTCTTCCACTACTCCGTTAAAATTAAGGAACGGCCCGTCTGTTATCTTTACGTGTTCGCCTATTTCAAAATAAGAAGCCATCCTTGGCTTTTTCTTTCTGTCTTCCATAAGGTCCATTATATCGGTAACTTCGCTTTCAGAAAGCGGAATAGGCCTTGACTTAGTGCCTACAAATCCGGTTACCTTAGGCGTATTTCTCACTATGTATAATATTTCTTTGCCCTCTTCGCTGTCCAGTTCCACATCCATTTCTATCATTATGTATCCAGGAAAAAACTTTCTGTTCTTGACCACTTTTTTCTTTTTCTTAATTTCGGTAACGTTCTCCGAAGGTATTAATACATTTGTTATCTTTTTTTCAAGGCTGTATGTCTGAATTCTCTGCAGCATATTTTCTTTAACATTATTTTCCTGTCCCGCGTAAGTACTTATAAAATACCATCTGGAAGCCATCTATTATCCCGCCTTTTACCTGAATATAAACTTGACCGCTTTTGCAAGCGCAAAATCAAGTATTCCAATGTATAACATGAGGAAAAAACCGACCACAATAACAACAATTGTGGATGCTATTACCTGTTTTCTTCCGGGCCATGTTACTTTTTTCAGTTCAAGCCAGGCCACTTTTAAAAATTCAATAAACCTTTTCATTTTTTCTCCTTAAGCCGGAAAGAGGATTACGAAGTTTAACCTTCGCCCTGCCATACAATCCAAATCTTTCTTGCTTCTGTCTTATTGCTTTCTCCGGATCCGCCGTATTCTGGCAGGCCAGGAGGGATTCGAACCCCCAGCACGCGGTTTTGGAGACCACTGCTCTACCAATTGGAGCTACTGGCCTACGTTTTTTACTTGGTCTCTTTGTGATTAGTATGTTTTTTGCAGAACTTACAATACTTGCTCACTTCAAGTTTTTCCGTATGCAGCTTCTTGTTCTTGGTCTGGGTGTAATTCCTTCTTTTACATTCAGTGCAAGCTAAAGTTATAATGTCTCTCATGTTTTCCGCCCGTTATTCCAGAATCTTCGTTATAACACCGGAGCCTACTGTCCTTCCGCCTTCGCGGATGGCGAACCTTAATTCCTGTTCCATGGCTATCGGCATTATCAGTTCCACTTCTATTGTTACC
>JAFGWA010000122.1 GCA_016937715.1 Candidatus Goldiibacteriota bacterium | reverse complement strand
GATTATGGCTATTTTTATAATGGATTTTATAAGTTCCACAAGCGAGCGAAGCGAAAACATCCTTTTCATTCCCTGAACCGGATTAATGTTGGACATTTTGGGCTTTAACGGTTCAAACGTTATATGAAAACCCACCTGGATAATGTTGGATATAATCGCGGTAATAAATACAGCCGCGAACATGGGCGCCATTAACATAAGCAGCCTGCCTATCATTGACCGCATCATAATAATAACGGATTCTTCCGTAATTTTATAGGTAAAAGCATTGCCCCAGTAATGAGCGGCAAACTGCTTTATTTCAAACATCATATACTCTCCCGCCACCAGCAATATCACAAACCCGGCCAGTACGTTCAGTGTGGAATTAATTTCCTGGCTTTTTGCCACCTGCCCTTTTTTTCTGGCCTCTTCTTTTTTCTTTGGCGTCGGCTTTTCTGTTTTTCCCGGTTCTGCCATCTTATATCCTCATGCTTCTTATTATGAAATATATGTCTTCCCACATGGTGTTTAAAAGCGTGCTGAAAAGATTTACAAGTATCGGAAGGGCTATAAGCAGCGCGCCTATTCCCACCAGAATATTAAGCGGCAGCCCCACAATAAAAACGTTCATCTGCGGAAGCGTCCTTGCCACAAGCCCCAGCGTCAGGTTGGTAAGAAAAAGCGCAATAGTGGCCGGACCTGCTATCTTAAAAGACAGAACAAACATATTGTAAAAAAGGTCGGTAAGTTTATTTACAGTGGCGGTGGTTACACCCACATCATTAAGCGGGACAATATAAAAACTGTCCGAAATCGCCCTGAATAAAAAGTGGTGCCCGTTTATGGAAAGAAAAATTAAAATTCCAAGTACAAACTGGAACTGCCCCATAATTGAAACCTGCGTGTTGGACATAGGGTCAATTACGTTTACGATACCAAAACCCATCTGAAGGTCTATTATCTGCCCCGCAAGCTGAATGGCCGCAAATATCATATAAGCGGATAAGCCCACAATTACACCCATAATTACCTGCTTAAAAACCAGAAGCCCAAAACCCATAATATCGGAAGGCATGACGCCTGTTTTATCGATTACGGGAAAAATGATAATTCCGGTAAGAAATGCTATTGCAATTTTGACAAGTGACGGTATATTGCGGCTGCTTAAGATAGGCGCCGTGAAAAAGATTGCAGTTATTCTGATTACAATCAGGACAAAATATTCAAACTGCCCCATGGCAATGTTGAAGATGTCAACATTTCCCATTTGATTCTCACATCTTCATGTAATTGGGGAGGTTAAGTAAAAGCTGGGATGTAAAATTTATAAGTATCCTCAGCATCCAGGGCCCAAAGATTATCATTGCAAGAAGTACAACTATTATTTTAGGGACAAACGTAAGTGTCATTTCCTGTATCTGTGTAATTGCCTGAAAAATGCTTATCATAACGCCGACCACAAGCGCAAGCCCAAGAAGCGGCGCCGATACAAGAAGCGTCAAAAGAAGCGCTTCCCTTCCAAAACTTGTAACGAATTCTATGCTCATATTGTCATCCCCTTAAAAACTTACTATAAGGGCTCTGGAAAGAAGGTGCCACCCGTCTACAAGTATAAAAAGCAGTATTTTAAAAGGCAATGATATCATAACAGGCGGAAGCATCATCATACCCATGGACATAAGGGTGCTTGCCACAACCATATCAATTATTAAAAAAGGCACATAAATAATAAAACCGACCGTAAACGCGGTTTTAAGTTCGCTTATGACAAATGCCGGGATAAGCACGCTTGTAGGCACATCATCAGGATTTTTAGGCCTTGGACTTTTTGAAAGGTATATAAAAAGCGCAAGGTCTTTTTCCCTTGTCTGCTTGAACATAAACTGCCTGACCGGTTTTACGGCTTCATCAACAGCTTTATCAAGGGTTATCTTGTTTTCAGAATACGGCTTCCAGGCTTTATCGTAAATTTCAACACCCACCGGGCGCATAAGAAAAAAAGTCATAAAAAGAGCAAGCCCTATTAAAATCTGATTGGGCGGTATCTGCTGGCTTCCAAGCGCCTGCCTTAAGAAAGACAGCACAATTATTATCCTTGTAAAAGAAGTCATAAGCATAAGTATTGCCGGCGCAAGTGTAAGCACCGTTAAAAGCATAATTATCTGAATGGTGGCTGCAACATCTTTTGGGTTTTCAGACGGGTTAACACTTAAAGCAATATTTGGTATTGTGACATTAGCAGCATTTAAGATTCCTCCCGCGGATAAAAGCAATATAATAACAATAAACAGCCTTTTTATAATTGAACTCTTCTTCATTTCTTTCCGCCTTTAAGCTTTTCAATAAGGTTTTTTACGGTTTGATTGCCCGAATCAACTAATTTTCTGCCCTGCCTGGCATAAGTGGCTTTCATTTCATCGGCAAACTTATTTTCACTTTTTTTTCTGTATCTGGATACGTATTCATCTGCTGAAGTTTTTATTTTTTCAATTGTCTCACTGTCTTTGATTTCAGTTACCGGAACAAGGCTGTTGTCGCCCGCGCTTGCCAATACAAGCACCCGGTCCGCCAATTCAAGCACATAAACAGCTTTGTTTTTATCAATCTGTTCTTTGGCAAGTATTTTAATTACACCTTCGGATTTTAACGGGATGGATGCTTTAACATAAAAATATTTAAGGCCTGCCATCAGAAGATACGACAGGCCAATAACAAACAAAAGTGCAAGTATCAGGTTTATGGTAGTGCCCACTATTCCGGTGGTTTTTATTTCCGCGGGTTTTTCCAGATTTGCAATTTCATCCGCAAGATATCCCTTTTCCGCCTGCTTTGTTACTGAAGCAGCGGCATCCTGTGTTTTAGCACAGTAAGCCGCTGTTGGTATGAAAACTGCCGCTAAAAAAAAAAGAATAATAGCGGCGGTTATGGTTTTCACATTCATATTTTTTATATTCTCGGTATTCTGTCTGCCGGCCTTACAATATCAGTTATCCTGATACCAAAGTTTTCATCAATAACAACAACTTCGCCTTTGGCTATGTATTTG
>JAFGWA010000121.1 GCA_016937715.1 Candidatus Goldiibacteriota bacterium | reverse complement strand
TTCAAACGGGTACTTTGAACCATTAAAGAACTCACTTGAAGCGTAAAAAGCGTCAGTTTCCATTCCCACCCAGACGCCGTTGTCAAAATTATACTTGCCGGCAATTCTTAAAATAGGCACCGGACCCACATTTTCATTTATTATTGACGTTGTACCGTCAGCAGACTTAAAACTGATAGAGGCGTTGCGCACCTGCATTGAAAGGCCGGCGCCAAGTTCATTGCCTTTATCTTTAAGAAAATACCACGTATAACTTGCCCTGTAAAAAGAAAACCCGTATCTTACAACCATGGGCGTGCCTTCAGTAAATATTACGTCATGGAAATAAATGTCTTTTTTTGCCACCGCGTCAGTTACCACGTCCAGCGGCTGATAGAGAAAAGTTACGCTGTGATTATCCCATAACCTTAATTCCGCTGTATATCTGTTGAATGGAAAAAGCACATCCTGATTGCCATCTTCCTTGTAATCAAACTGCGTACCCGACTGTCCAAACTGGATGGTGTGGGATAAAACAGATATAAAGCCTGCTTCTGCGGTTAAATTGAATTTATACCATCCCGAATCATTGCTTAAAAAATTGCCTTCCGCCATAACAGGAAAAGCCGTTGCAACAGCCACAACCAGCGCGATAAAAAACTTTTTCATGTATACCCTCCTATAATTAGACTTATATTATTACTGATTATATCAGCAAAAAATTAAAGCGCAATAACTAAAAAAAATCAAAAGGCAGGGCCGGCAAATAAAAAAAGCCGCTTACGGCTGACATTGCCGGAAGCGGCTTATAAAAACTAATAAGGTTTATTTGTTTTTCTTATTCATTCTTTTTTCTTTAAAATTATCCTTTTTCTCTTCTCTTATTTTCTTTAATATTTCTTTCTGCTCTTTTGTAAGCAGCGCGTTAATTTCCGCGGAATCACGGGCGTTCTGTTTCATTGTTTCAGCGTGTTTTTTTGCCATTTCGTCTATCATTGAATCTACCTTAGCCATATCCGGCTTTTCTTTTTCAAGTTCCGCCTTTATTGTTTCATGTACCTTTGCCATTTCCTCTCTTTTAGCGCCCCTTACAGGTTTTTTATCGGCAATTTTTTTTAGCGCTTCCATCTGGGCGGTTGAAAGGTTAAGTTCTGAAGCCTTTGAAAGCAGCATTTTGGGCCGCATTGCGCCATCCATACCCATACCCATGCCCATCTTTCCTCCCATTTCCATCCCTTTTCCCATTCTGCCGCAGTCTTTATTTTGCCCTGATGCAGCCGCGGCGAAAGCAAACAACAGAACTACAGCCAACCCTGTTACAAAAGTCTTTTTCATATTTACCTCCAAAAAGTTTTTTTAATCTCAAACATTAGACGCACCACTCCCGGTTTTAGTTTCATTACCGGCAGGAAAAGAAAAGTATAAACATTTTCAATCACGCCCAACTTATAGAAGTTGCTTTAACAAATAAAAAAGGCCCCCGAAAATCCGGGGGCCTTTTTTATACTTATAGTAAAAGTTTTATTCTATCCTGCTATGTTTTTCTTCCTGGTTGAAACAACGATAATTATTATTATAACAATAATGATAATCAGGATAATAATCCACCACGGGAAGCCGCCTTTTGTCTTGGCGTCTGCCGCTGCCTTCGCTGCTGCATCCGCATCCGCTTTTGCCTGTGCCGCCACGGCTTCTGCCGTTGCCTGCGCTGATGCCAGCTTGTCCGCCGCTTTTTTTGCCGCTGATTTCGCCTTACTGCTTACCGCCTGTGAGGCTTTCTTAACCGCCGCGGCTGTCTTTGTCGCAGCCACTTCAGCCGCTAAAGCTGTTTCAGTTGCTTTCGCGCTTGCAGCTTCAGCAAGCTCCGCAGCTGTGTTATCAACTTCCTGCTCTGTTGCCGCCGCTGCTTCCGCAGCCCTTTCTTCCTGAGCCGCCGCAGGCGTTGAATCAACAGTGGTCCCGTCAGCATTCTTCTGAGTTGTAGAACAGCCCGCAATCATAAAAACAAAAGCCAGAACAAAAACAATAAACAAATTCTTTTTCATGAATCCTCCTAATTTTTATATTAATTCCCCTTTATGTATAACTATTATACCATAGAAAAAACATTTTCCAAAAATGCAACAGTTGATTTTTTTATAGTTTTCATATATTTCTGATATTAAAAAAATTCAATCATTTTAAATGTCTTTTTTCGGATTTAACGATAAACTCATCCGCGGCATTTAATATACTGCCGGCAGCAGTCTGATAAATAAAGTGCGTGCCTTCCAGCACCTTTAACTCAGCTGCTTTGCCCAGCCTTTTTATATGTTTGTCCTGGTATTCAGTTCCGATTTTTTTATATGTATCAGACGATAATATCTTAAGCACGGGAACCTCTGCGGGAAAAACAGAAGCGTTAACCTCGTTGATATTGTCCGCCATACTTAAAGACTGGTTAATAAGAGTATCGTTAAGCGTATGAAAAACAAATGTTCTGTAATCGCTGATTTCTTTTTCAGTATAGCCGTTTTCTTTTTTGTGAAACGCGGGAATAAGCCCGTATGTAAGCCTGGTAAGCCCTGTTGCCTGCTGCATTTTTGCAATTGTAAATATAAACTTTGGCGGGTTTCCTGATACTTTTTCCCCGGTTGAAGTTGTATCCAGCATTATTATTGCGGATACTTCCCTCGGATATTTTGCCGCATAATATTCACTGTAGACCCCAGATGCGGAATGAGGCATAAGTATGTAAGGCGGTTTAAAACCGTTCATTTTAAGCGCTGTTCTTATCTCGTTCACGTAATTTTCATTTGTCCGCGCGGTATCTGTCTGCCCGCTGAATCCTGTTCCAAAATATTCCACACATACTGCCGTGTATTTTGCCGAAAGTTTTCTCATAAGGGGGCCAAAATCCGCGCTTGGCAGCGGAACCCCAAATCCGGGCAGAAGCACAATAGTCTTGCCGCCATTTCCCATGGAATAAACGTGCATTTTGCCGCCGTTAACATCCGTCATTTTTCCGTAAGGCGCTATTTTATCAAGTTCACCTGAAAAAAATAGACTGTTTACCGCAAATCCTGCCAGGTTAACAAGCACAATTACAGCCGCAATCACACCCAGAATTTTTAATACTTTTATTTTCTTTTTCACTTTTACTTCCGCCATATCATAGGCCTCCGTTTTTAACAAACGAATCTAATTCATCTTCACGCCAAACATTTTACCGCCAGTACGGCGAAAAAGAAACAGTATCGCTGTTTATTATATCAGCGTAGTTTTTTCCGTCAGCGTCAATCACGCATATATATTCGCTGCCGTATTTTTTAAATACAATTTTCTTGCCGTCAGGCGACCAGAACGGCTCTTCGGCCTTTACTTCGCACTCTATCTCTTTTAAACCTTTGCCGTCAGGTTTTACCGTCATAAGTTTTCCTTCTTTTTCAAACAGAATCAGCTTCCCGTCAGGGGACCAGCACGGCGTATCATCATTATCGCCTGTTTTTGTAACCTGTTTCTGATTTTTTCCGTCAGAATCCATTACAAACACCCTGTTTCTTTTATCTTTATGCCTTGAAAACACTATACGTTTTCCGTCAGGCGACCACTTAGGGTCTGATTCGTGATATTCGTCATCCGTTAACTGTTTAATCTGGCTGCCGTCGGAATTCATTACGTAAATATCATTTCTTTTTGTGGATTCAGCACCGATAAAAATAATCTTTTTCCCGTCAGGCGAGCAGTCAATGTGATTTTTGAACATTGTCCCGGATGTAAGCTGCTTTTTTTCCGTTCCGTCAATATTCATCACAAATATCTGGTTTATCTTTTCCTCTGTGCCGGCACCATAATCCACGTAATAAATCTTTTTTCTATCCGGCGAAATAACAGAACCTATCCCTCCGTTGGTATCCGTTAATTTTCTCTGCAGGCTTCCGTCCGGGCACATTATGTACACGTTGACCCCGCCGTCGCGCCTTGAAGTAAAAGTTATAATTCCGTTTGTTTCATATTTTTCCGCCGTCTTCTGTATAAATAAGTTTTTATTCTGCGCAGTGGCAGGCAGCGCGCACGGGTCATAATTGTCCGATTCGGAATAAAAAACCGGTTTAACAGGTTCAAAGTCATCTTTTAACCCGTGAAGCAGCCGCCAACGTGCGTCTTTTTGCGGTACGGAGAAAATTGGTATTCTGCCGCCTATAACCCACGCCGCAGAACCGTCGCGGCCGTCTTCCATATATAATGCGGTCTGTTCTTTATTATTTCCGTCAATATCCATCTTAAATACATGGGCTTTTTGTTCATACCAGTCAAAATAGTAAAGTTTTTTTCCGTCCGGGCTCCAAAACGGCTTTGTGTGGTTCTCCCCGTAGTTGGTAAGCCTTTTTCTATTTTTGCCGTCAATATCCATGACATAAATCTTATAAGTCCCGCCGTTTACAAATTCAACTCTTTTACCGTCAGGTACGGAGTATTCATCCCATTCTTCTTCTGAATAATCTTCTTCGGAATATTGTTTAATGTTTTTTTCTTCTTTATCGCTTTGAAACACTATCACTTTACCGTCAGGGGAGAGAGACGGATTAAGGTCATTATAACCGTCACCGGATATTTTCTTTTTATTTTCACCCTTTGTGTCCATTGTATAAAGCGACCACTTATCACCCTTTTTTGAAGCATAAATCAGCTGTTTCCCGTCCAGCATCCATATGGGACAAGTATTGTCAGAAGCACCGTCGGTTATCTTGCGCAGATTTGCGCCGTCTATATCCATAATATAAATGTCAGCGTTACCCGCCCTGCCTTCACCGGCCTGCTTATATCCCACCGCAAGTATTTCAGAGCCGTCAGGCGATATCTTAGGCTCGCAGAAAGCGTACCCCGGTTTATTGGTAATCCTTGTCTGCAGCGACGCGTCTTCCTGCATCAAATATATCTGCTCGCCGCCGTCACGGGCAGAGACAAAAGCAATATAACCAAGCGCTTCGGCGCCAAACGAAGGCAAAGAAAAAAAGGCGGACATAAAAACTGTAATAAGTATTTTTTTCAAAACTCCCTCCTGTAATAAAAACGTTAATAATTGATTCATTTTATCCGCGAAGCCGCAAAAAGTCAATTCACGCGGCTATAGGAGAATTTTGACGTTTTTAAAGGCGGTTTTGTTTACGAGGATGGGTAAAAATCGATGTTAAAGAAAAAACCGACATTTTCTTTTTAGACAGGACTGACCAAACCCGCTAAATTTTCACTGACGTCATTCCGCTTCTCCACCTTAAAACAGCGCGAAATATTTCTTCAAGCCTCAATACTTTTAAAAATATAATGAAATTTATTAGAAAATTTCTTTTAAATGTTTTACCTGTTCAAAATCCTTTAATTCACTAAACCAAATAATATTTTTAAGAAACTGTAATTCCACTTCAAATTCAAATTGTTTCCCATTTTTTCCTTGTTCAATTCGAAAATCAGTATACTGAGTGTTTTTTTTAGAATCCTTTCTAATACATCCGGCAAAAAAATATTTATATCTATCCTTAAGCAACTTATCAAAAGGATAAAAACTCAGCACTTTATTTATTAATACAAATGCCTTTTCGGATATCCAGAAAGCAAATGACTTGTTTATGCCATCTATTGTTTTTCCTACAACAACAAAATGATTACCATTTTCTGTATATGTTTTGATTATTTCGGGCATCCCTTCGCTATTGTCTCTCATTATTCCACCTTTAATTCATTATAAAGATTGAGTTTTCCGCCCATTGTCAGGCTTTATAAATTCAAACCTCACCGTTACACCATACTTTATTTTATCGTAAAAAACGGCAGACGTACATATATGGGATTACTGTGCCTTGCTAACATTTCTTCGCTTTTTACCTTTTTAGTTGTTATAAGCCTTTGTTCGGTTTCTATTGCGCAGTAGCTATCTTCTTTTACCTCGCACACAATCGCAGTGTGGTATTTGCCGAATATAACTATATCTCCCGGCATTATCAGCGACTTTTCCGGAAGGACCCAGCCGCTTGCTTCGGAGAATTCCCTTAGGTTCTTGACCCTTCTTGCAAAAAATGAGTTTTTCGGTTTATCCCCGTTTCTGTTAGAAAACGCACCGGGATTCATTTTATAAAATTCCCTCATTTCCTTTTCCATATATAATCCGGCTTTTTCAAGCGACAGGTTTATCACGTCTATACATACAATTTTCCCTGTCCTCCATCCTATATTAAAAAACTTGCCCATATGAAAATCATACGGTATGCCCACTAAACCATCCGCGGCTTTTAACGCATCCTCAAGATTCGCTATTCCGTCACCATCAGCGTCTGCATCCTGCATATTGGCAATCCCGTCACCGTCAACATCAGAATCATCCATATTTCGTATCCCGTCGCCATCAATATCTTCATATCGATATGCCAGCATGTTGTCTATTGAATCTTTAAACACATAATTTTTAACAGCCATAACCGCGAACAAAATCAGGGCTAAAACAATTATGCGTTTTTTATTTTTTTTAGCCCATGCCGTAATAGCTTTAGCGCCGTATGATATAGCATTCTTTATATCGTCTTTTCCCATTCCGTCTCCTTTAATAAAGAAGTATCAAACATATTCACACAAGATAATTAAGGGGTCTTTGAATCAAATTTTTCTATCATTCCTTTTCCAACCCACTTGTCATATGGCATCATTATATTTAATTTTTCAAAAAGTATCACATTCGCCACACCCATTAAAGATATTCCTATTAACACGACTTCCAGAATGAATTTATACTTCATCTTTTTCACGTATCGTATAATCAATAAAATTATAGAAACAAGAATTCCCGCCATAAATGGCATTATCACTTCAAAAGTATTAAATCCATAATGATTAGTTCGGTTTAAAACAAGGGAATAACAGTTATATAAAAGAATCATTCCTGTATTTACAGCAATCGCCAGGATAATAATTATCCTTCTCATTTCTCCCCTTTCATTCATCTAATTATTAAAACATTTTATCACCTCAACGACTAAAAACAAGGGCAAAAGTCCGGGATGATATACCAAAAATATTCCTTAATAAACCACTGTTATTAAATGAATATTTTTGGAACTTAAAACTGCAGGATTCTGTCAAATGATATGACAAATAAAATAACGGAGGGTTTTTATGAAAAAAAACATCTTATTATCAGCAGTTCTCTTTTTGTTTATCACTGTAATTTCTTTTTCCGGCTGCAACAGCCACGTATCCCCTATGGCTGTTACCGATGCTGTAAACACCCCTACACCCACCCCTAAAAGCCCGGAAACATGCAATTATTCCAGAACCGCCTTTTGGGGCACGGGCGGACGCTGCACAAGCGTTAACGATCCCGGGATATTTTTAACACCATGCGGAATGGCTATAGACAGCTCCGGGGACATATATACAACAGATATTGGGAATAACCGGATAGTTAAATACAATTCTAACGGGACTCAGCTTGCGGCCTGGGGATCAGGCGGCGCAGAATGCAGCGATCCCGGCACAGGTGACGGCCAGTTTGACAGCCCCTTTGGCATAGCAATAGACGGCAATGGTTATATATATGTACTGGATTCATATAACGGAAGGGTACAGAAATTTGATCCATCATTTAATTACATTCTTCAATGGCCGTTGGATGGCGGATATAATCACGGCATAGCCGTTGACGTATCAGGAAACGTCTATATAGTCGCTAAAGAAACAAGCATAATTCAAAAATTTGACCAATACGGAAATATTATACTTGAATGGGGCGCATACGGAAGCGGCGACGGAGAATTTATACGCCCGTCAATGATTGCAGTAAACAAATCCGGAACTTTTGTATATGTTTCCGATACCGGAAATAACAGAGTTCAGAAATTTGATCTTAACGGAAATTATCTGACCCAATGGGGTGGTTTTACGGCTCCGGACGGCATCTTCCCCTTTGATTGGCCTCCCACATGTTCTCCGTTCGGTATCACGATTGACTCTTACGGCGATGTATACGTATGTGACAGTTCAAATTTTATGATAAAAAAATATGACGAAAACGGCAATTATATAAACGGCTGGTCAACAACAATAAATGCCTGGGGCATTACTGTTGATAATAACGGCACCGTTTACGCGTCCGGATATGCCAGCCGTTTTGAAAAGTATACCTGTCAATAAATGTTAATTATATTATTAGTCATAAAAGACTTCACTATCATTAACGCAACGCGGAATTTCTCTTCGAGCCTCAACACCGTATAAAAACAAAAAGCCCTTGGATTTCTCCAAGGGCTTTTTGTTTTTATGGCGG
>JAFGWA010000120.1 GCA_016937715.1 Candidatus Goldiibacteriota bacterium | reverse complement strand
TTTGATCTTTGAAGTGTAGACATAAAATACTATTATTTATAAAAAAATACACTTTTTGCTATATTTTATTAGTGATTTCGATATTAAAGTCTTGAGTCAAGGCACGGTGTTGTGTAATTTTAAACAGAGAGGTTAATAAGATACCTGTTCAGTTTTGCAGACGTGGTAATATTTTTATCAGCTATCAGGTCAAGACATGTCCCCTGTTTTACCTTTCTTACCGGTTATAATTAACCCACTTTAACTTGAATTTACCGGCATAAAAATATTTGTCCCGTAATTCCAGTTTTACGGCGGTAACATACGCGCCGTGAATATAATCTTTGTGTTTATCAACGTGTATTTTTTTATCCATAATAAGGGCGGTATTGTTTCTGCTGGCGGATTTAATCCTTAAACCAGCGCTGTAATCGCCTTTGGGCAGCAAATGGCGGTCAAAACGCAGATACAGGGCGCCTTTTTCCGGCCCGATGCCGGATTGTTCGGTTTTGAATTCGTACCGGTCAAAGCTGTTTTCAAATACCGCGTATATTTCAGGCGCGATTGCGGGTTCCGATATCCGGCCGTACAGGACTATTTCGCATCCGTCCTCGCGGATTGTTATATCTGTTTTAATTCTGCTGTTTCTTTTAAGGCCGTACGGCGCGCCGGAACTTTGCGCTTTTATCAGGGATATTCCCGGGTCTGTAATATACGGGCTTATCCAGATGCCGTTTTCTATATTTCCGGCGGGAAGATTGTGGCGGTAAATTTCACCGCTTTCTGTCATGTAAGATATTAGCAGTTTTGGTTCCCTGTAAAAAAAACTTTTAAGATTTCCGTAAAAAGTCTTTTTAACTTTAACCCGCGCGGAGGTAACAATCCCGCGCTGTTTTGGAACCTGAATCCATTCACCGAAAGAAACTTCATCCTCTGTTGTTTCTTCGTTTTGCCATTTAGCGGAGGTTTCATTTCTGCGGAAAATAATACGCTGATTATATTGCGATTCAGGGTGGTATTTTTCCAGTATTTTCATAATCACCCGCGGTTCATCGTTAAAAACATAACCGTCATCAAGGGTGGCGCATTTGCCGGAGATATTTTCAAATATTAGATATTCGGGAATGCTGTCTTTTGAAAAAAATTGCAGATTCTTATTTTCAAGCCAGGGAAGATACGCTATATAAGACTGAAATACGGGCCTGGGTTTCCAGTTAAGGTAATTGGCCGGTATATATGAAATTTCCACCGGATAAACATCCGCGGTTTTATTCCCTATTTTATCGCGTATTTCGGAGGGGATTTTTGACTGTTTAAGTTTTATTTCAGAGTGATAAATCATGGCTTTTTTATACTTTGAAAAATCAAGTATTTTTCTGTAACCGTCGGCGATAAAGAACTTTTTAAATACATCGTTTTTTGCGTATATGCCGAATTCCGTTCCGGCAATATTTGTGAATATAACCGCGATAGAAATAATACCCAGGCAGGTATAAATAAGAAGGGGTTTTAATTTTCTTATGTGTAACATGGAAAAGTACAGCATTATTATAAGAAAGATTATAAAAGCAAGATAATGATAAGCGTCTTCCCTGCCGAATACATATTTAAGCACGGAAAGAAAAGGCATTAATAAAATAAGCAGTGATTTTGCAGCCGGCTTATCTTTTATAAGCGCAAGTCCAAGAATCCATAATAAAATACCGGCGGCTATGACTGCCCTGCTGTATTTGCTTTCCAGAGCCATTCCGATCGTGTGTCCCGCGGAAAAATAAACCGCGGACTGTATATATGTTATTACCCCCTGCAGGTTTCCATAAATCATAAGCCACATGGCAAGAAAACCGAAAAAAGAAACCGCAATGCTTAAGGCAAAACCGCGCAGCGCGCCTTTTTTTCCCGCGGAAAGCGCAAAATAGGATAATACCGCAAGAAGCCCAAAAACCCCGCTGCTTTGTTTAATAAGGGCCGCGAAAGCGGCAAAAAGAGAGGCGGCAACAAGGTATTTCTTTCTTTCGGAAACTTCGTAGATATAAAGGTATAAGTACACAATCATTGAATATAGAAATTCTATCCTGCCCATGCGGTTAAATATATTCAGAAAGAATACTGTTATAATAATCAGCAGGGCCTGCGGGACAATCCCCCCTTTTTTATGGTATACGCGGATAAAAATAAGCGCGCCGATAATAAAAAAGCTGTAAACAGCCAGATTTAATACAAACGCGGTTTCCATATTTTTCGCGATTGGCTGAGGGCCAAGCAAAAAACCCAAAGGGCCTTTGGTGAAAATAATATCACGCCCTGCCTGCATATCAGAGGCAAAAAGGTGGTTAAAGGCGTAAAAGTGAGAGTTGTCCAGCCCTCTGTCTATTGGAAGCCACGCGGTTGGAAATGTGTAAAACATTATAGCGAAATATAAAGCGATATATACAAAAATCCTTTTGTGTGGCAGTGTTTTTAATCCGTTTAATATTTCTTCCGTTTTTACGATCATTTCCCCTCGCTTTTGACGGCGTAAATTTATTGCTGTGGCTGCTGCATCATGTATTTGGAGCGTTCCGCCTGCCAATAAACGTATTTCCATTCCGGGGCAAGCAGGTAAGCCCGGGTGAAAAAATAGTGTGAATTCTTATAATCTTTTGACATGTAAAGGATTCTTGCAAAAAATTCCATAAGGTCCGCCGTGGGATATATTTTTTTATCCGGGTCCTGCGCGGCGGCAAAAAGGTCATTATATTTTCCGGTGCTGCCGCAGAAAAGTACGTATTGCACGTTTAACAGCGTGTTTGCCAGTATTTTAACAGGGTCATTGCCGGTTATTTCCAGATAGGTTTTTGTTATATTAAAGCCTTCCGCGTATTTTTGCTCCCAGGCTTTTACCTGCTGTTTTTCCATTTTTGTTTTAAGGGCGCTGAAGTATTCAGCAAGCCCGCTTCCCTGCTTTACGGGTATTTCGTACAGCGCGTAAGTATGAAGGTTATTACCCTGAAAATCATAAAAATACTTTACAGAGGCTTTTGGGAAAACTGACTTAACATTTTGGCGCATAAAATAGTTGGTAAGAAGAATAATTGTTTTGGGTTCTTTTGCGGGCTTATAAGCCGCCTTTGTACGAAGATACATCGGGAAATCGCCGTAAACAACCCCTTCATGAATGAAAATATAATCATTATTGGCGTATTTTTTGTTTATGTAATCAGACGCCTGTTTGGACCTGTGTGAAATATTCATCTGCGCCGGCCAGAAATTAAAATGGTATAAAAGTACGGTGATAAATAACATGACATGCGCTGTAACGGCAAAAAGCGCGTATTTTCTGTTTAATATATGGTTCAGAAAAAAGCCCGCCGTTATTATAATAAACGGAAGCATCATGACATGGCGCAGGTGGTGCGCCACATCTTTGCTTATTAACAGCGTGGTGCCTGAAATAATAACCCCTGCCAAGATAATCCTGAATATCTTTTTTTTGATATTTATAACCGCCATTATTATGCCGCCTGTAAAAAATAAAAACTCTGTGGCGGAAACGGCGGGCTGTGTGTGTGACAGATGGTTGTATTCCATCGGCTGTAATAGAAAAACAAACACGTTTTTAATATTTAACACCGCCTGAAATGCCCCTGTGGAACCCTTAAAAACAGTCATACCCATTGCCCACGAAGGCCCTTTTGTCTGCGTAAAAAGCAGCATGTAAAAGCCCAGCGATACAGCCATGATGGAGGATAATACCAGAATTTTTTTAAGGCCTATTTCCTTTCTGTATTCAAAAAGAAAATACGCTATAAACGCGGTTATAAGCGCCCAGGAAGAATAAGTATAGAATCCGGCAAAATAGACCGCGCCGGTAAGGTACAGAAATCTGTCTTTTTTACTTCGGATATAGTAATTAAGAAATGTGAATACAAGGACGGCAAAAAGAGGCACGTAAATGTTTTCCATAAGCTTTCTGCTTAAAAAAAGCGCCCAGCCGGATGTCAAAAACAGAAAAGCCATAATAACACCCAGTTTTTTATTTTTTAATGAATCTCCAAAAAAATAAAGCGCTGCGGCAGTCAGTACGGACACAACCGCGGGTATAAACCTTAACAGGTCAATATTTTCCCGGATAACAGCCATTACCGCCATTATTACGCCTAAACTGAAATAAAGCAAAGATGAACCAAACCGCGTACTGTAACCGAATAATTCTTTCTGCCCTGTCAGCCTGAAATAAGCTTCTGTCAGTTCGTTAAGTTCGTCAGTATAAAAATCATACGGCATTGAAGTAATTGAAATAAACCTTGCGGCAAGGGCCGCGGCAATTGCGAAGATAAAAAATTTATACATTGAAGAATAATCTTTTTCCTGCGTTTCAAACAGCGGCATATCCCGGTATTTATTATATATTACAAGGATAACCGCGGCCGCGGCAATTGTTGCCGGTATGTTATAAAAGCCGTATATAAGTGAAAATCCGGTAATAATGGCGGCTGAAACCGCCAAAGGCAGTATTTTTATATTTCCTTTTTTTAAAACGTCTCTTATTTCGATTCTGCATCTCCTGTAACACGGGGAAAGAATACTTTCCCGGAATCAGCGGTTTTACACAGCCTGTGCTGAAATTAAAATGCCGGTTCTATTTACTCGGATAAAAGTTATCCATTGGAACCGCTTCTAAAATACCATTGTCAGGTTTAGCCCACCATAAAGCAAACCGGTTTCCGCCGTTGTTTCTGTACATAACGTGAATGTCATGCATTCCTTTTGAAAGCAAAACTTCGGCTTTTGCCTGATTGCCCGAAAGAATAGGTTTATTATCTATAAGCAGTTCTTTTCTTTCGTTTGTTTTTACGTCAAAGATATATTTTCCCGGGGTGTCTATCCTTATCCTGCCGTCCCAGCAGACAGTAAAACGGGTTACATTTTTCGGAAAATATGCCCATTCGTGAAATATCATGGGTTCTGTCCGGACTTCAAGCAAATCACCGTAACCGCAGTCGCCGCCGGTATAATAACGCGCGGTAAGCCCCTTTTCGGGTTTGTCAGATAAACCTTTCAGGGCTTCTTCGTAAGGGACTTTATAGGCGATAAAAGCTATTATTTTTTCGTCGTTATATTTTTCCATAAAGTCAACACGTTCTCCTGCCGGATAATATGCCTGAAGGGACGGAAGCATGGAGTAGTATTCCCTCTCCAGAATGTAAACATAGTTTTTTCCGGGCTGCGGATTAACGGGAAAATTATAGCCGGTTGTAAGTTTTTCATAATTATTTTTTTTCTTTGCCATAAAGGCAATTGTAACGTCGGGAGTGTTCTGCTCCGGCCCGTACATAAAATACGGCGTCATTATGGCCTGCCAGCTGTCTCCCAATTTTATTACATATTCCGCAGCTTCCCTTTTTTCTGATTCAAAAGCGCGGTATATGTATTTGTGCCTGCCGTACTTTATAAAATACTTGTCATAATTAATAACGCCTGTAAGGACGACGGCTATAGAGATTAACACATATATAACTTTCCTGCCTGCAGATGGCGTGCTGCGGATTAATCCCGACAGGCCAAAGGCGGCAATAATGTATAGTAAGGGCATGGTCATAACGGATCTGCTTGGATAAGGCGCTTCTATGAAAGCGGCCGAGGCGGCTGCAAATAAAATTAAAAAAAAGATGAAAACAATCCCGAAAATATTACCGGTAAAGGCTGCCGCCAATAGAATAAAAAACCCCGCGGCGGCGAATATGCCTGTAAGAAAGTCCATAAGGGGCAATCCGTTATATGCCCCAAGGTTTATAGCCACACTGCCGCTATGATTGAACATAAGAAGAACTTTTTTTATACTGATTAAATAATTTAATATTGGATTCTGGTTAAACCAATGGTGGCTGTTATGCGCCTGCATAAGATATAAACCCGAAGCTCTCATCATGAACGAGTCAAAATGCTCCATGACGTATACCAGAAACGGGACCATAAATATGACGGCTGTTATAAATGAGGCGTATAATTTTATATAATTAGTTTTTAAAAATTCCCTGTCAAAGAAAAATGTCCCTGCGATAAACAGTAAATATGCAACAGGCACAATCCGTGCCGCCTGATATGTCTGAACGGATAACGCAAGCGCGATTCCGAAAATAATAAAATCGGCGGTTTTTCTTTCGTTATAAATTTTTACCGCGTAGAATAAAGAGATAATAAAAGGCAGTATGGCAAACCCCGCGTGATAAACAAGCCTGCTGTATGCAACCGGGTAGATGCCAAAGGCAAAAAACATTGAAGCGAAAAATGCAGTTTTCCAGCCAAGCATGTAACGTATAAGGAAATAAAAACTTACCGCCGCCATAAGCCCCGCGACAGCTGTAGCTGCCCTTGCCCCCATTATACCTTCTCCGATAAACGGGAAAAGGCCGGCCATAAAATAGTTATATAAAGCGGCGTTATCAGTGATATGTCTTATATATATGGGCAGGGCGGAATCGGCGCCGTTTGGCGTGACGCCCCTTATGATATCCATGGCGTCTTTGACGGCCTTTCCTTCATCACGGAAGGACCCCATAGGCACCGTGTCCAGGCTGTGAAACCTGAAGAAAGCTGCGGTTATGAAGAATATAGCAAACCCTATTATTTCAAATTTTCCCGGTTTTTCAAAAACGCCTTTTAAAAAAGGCAGGTTACCGATAAGTTCCGCGCCTTTGTCGCTTTTTATCGCGATGAAAAAAGGGATAAGAGAAAGCAGAAAGAAATAAGCGCCCGGCAAAGCGTGCGGCTTTGCGTACATAAACGACTGTCCGATGAAAATAAAAATAAAACCTGTTATTACACATATAAATTTAATAATTCTGTTATTTTCCAAAATACTCTCCCGATAAATGCTTGTTTGAAAGTTTATATTTTATCATATATTTGAAAAAGGTTTATAAAAAAAGTTAGAAGTTTAGTTGTCAAACCTCGCTTAAAGTTTTTACATTCATTACACCGTGCCTTTTTGTATAAGTTTCAGATATCTTATTCACTCTGCTTTGTTAAATTATTCGCGGTCTGATTAATTGTGAAGAGTATTAGAATCCTTAGTTGTCTCCCCGTATTTAATAATATCGTTTTATTGATGCCAATTTATCAAAGTTATTAAACAACATCAAGGATAAAGGCTATAAGTGATGTCTGACACCTTTCATGTGTTTTTTGTTATATTTTATTAGCGATTTCTTTGTTAAAGTCTTTAGTCGGGGCATGGTGTCGTGTAATTAATCTAAACACCATGCATAAATATAAGAATATGTTTTTAGAACCTTATCCTCACATCCACCCCGGTATATTCCTGATTCACCAGAGGGACTATGAGCGCGGGCTGTTCTTCCTTGTTGTTTTTATCATGGTTATTCATAAAAAATGCCGCGGCAAGCGGGACGGCCAGCATCACTCCGATGCCCCCTGCCGCTCTCCACATACTCGCGTTGTCATTTTTTTCTATTGAATTAATCAATGTGATGACCGGATATGCGAGGTCGACTGCCCCGCCGAGCATCATGCACGCCTTGGAAAGACTGTCATCGAAAAACGGTATATTTATGATACTGTAATCCATCCATCCGGCGGCATTCAAACCAAGCGCGATTCCGGACAGCAGATAGTTTTTATCAGCCTGCATTTCATAGAAATAATATCCTGCCATGGCTAACGCCGTGATCCCGAGCGCAGGGTTGATTGTTGAATTATTGACGGGCCTGTCGTAATTTATGACTTTTCCGTCGGCGTCATTAACGTTTACTTTATGCCCGTCTCTGTCGGTAAAACATACCACTCCGTCCTTTATTACAGGGGTATTGAAATACGAAAAATATCCCCCGTAGGTTTCCAGCTTGTAAGTGTCCACTTCCCAGTAAATCTTTCCTTCCGCAAGGTTAAATTTAATCAGCCTGTTTCCTGCCCCATGAAAATAGGCAGTATCATTTTCTATCAGCGCATTATCGGGCATGAAGCCCCTAAATGACCAGATTAGTTTTCCGTCGTTGCCGGACAAAAGGCAGATGGTCTCCCATTCCGAAAAATCATATTCGCCGCCGGACTCCGACTCCTCATCCGCTTTCACCTGCTCTTTTGTCGCTTGCGGCATGATTATCCTGCAGAGCAGGTTATTGCCGAGTTTCCTGACGCTTAAAAAAGAGATATACTTCGCCTCTTTATCAAGGGCCAGCGGGCAGAAATTAACCGTTCCTTTTTTTACGGTTTTATAACAGGAAAAATCGATAATTATTGAGTTAAAGCTTACAGGTACAGCTCCTTTTTCCGGAAGGGTAACTGACGCGAATTCCTCAGTTGCCGTAAAAACATCTTTATTTGCCGCAGACAAGACAAATGCTATTAAAGAAATCGCTGCAATTATAATCACTTTTTTCAAATTACCCTCCTGTTTTTAAAACCAGTTAAGGTGTCAGACCTCACTTATAGCTTTTATATTTGTTACGTTTTGTCTTTTTGTATACGTTTCAGATATCTTATTCACATCCTGCTTTGTTTTGTTGTTTGTTGACAGTTCCTTTATTACGCCTGCGATTGATCTGCCTATACTGCCATGATGCATTTTGTTCAGCAGGGCTGCTATTTCCGTGTTGTTCTTGCCGGCATCCTTAGAAAGCAGATACATAAGAAAAAAAATGGTGCCAGACCTTGAAAGTAGAAAGTAAAACTGTATCTGCTGATTGTATGCGCGTTCAACATTTCAATCTCCTTGTTGCGCTCCGGGCAGCTCATTGCGTTGAATGTTTTCCCTGTCCCGCTTGAATGATAATCGCCAGGCAGCTGTGGTATCCGGATAATTTAAGCACGGAATTCCCTTTATAGCTGCCGTCCCATCTGTTAACCTATCTAAGGTTTTTTCTGCCCGTAATACAATTAAAATTTAACAGATAAAATAAGATAAATAAAGCGTTTTTAAGTTTCTACTTTCTACTTTCAAGGTCTGGCACCAATTTTTTCTTGTCCTGGGTTGTAAGTTCGTACAGGTTTGGGTCGTAGGCGGAAAATGTTGATGAATCAACAAACGTAAAATTACCCGGTGCTTCGCCATACACCAACACATTGCCCGTCATATCAAGCGGACGCAGCGACGCGCCTTTTCCGCCAAGCTGGGTGTAGGTTATGTTAAACGGCGATTCCATGCTTGTAATGTTTTGTGAAGGGTTTGGCAGGGCTTCAAACCTGTACACTTTTCCGCCGGGTATGGTTATGGAAACCAGGTGCGAACGCAGCGGCTTTATCTTTAATCAGGGAAAAAATGGTGCCACCCATTTAAGTGTCTGTCAACTTTAAATACACGTATTACGTTAAGCGGTTTCCAAACCATCTTTTAATCTTTTATTCAGCC
>JAFGWA010000119.1 GCA_016937715.1 Candidatus Goldiibacteriota bacterium | reverse complement strand
GATGTGCAAGATGGCACTCTAAACATTAAAGGGAAAACGTATTTAAGCGGGCCTTTTGTAAACGCTATAGAAATTTACCGCTATACCGGTTCAGAAACCCTTACGCCTACAAATACGCCCACAAATACACCTACAAACACTCCAACCTATACATTTTCAAACACTTATACGTTTACCAATACATTCACCAGGACATTTACACCCACAAATACATTTACAAGGACATTTACTAATACCTACACGAACACTTTCACAGTCACCAACACGCCTACAAATACAGCTACGTTTACACAGACATACACGCCTACTATAACACCGACGCCTTTGGTTCCTTTTTATCTTCAGGAATATGAGAAGTACATATTACGCGACCCTTATGATGTTAGCTTTGATGGTTCCGGTAATTATTATGTGACTGACAGATATCGCGGGTATTTGACTAAGTTTGATGCTTCCGGCCAATATGTTGCAAATTTGACGGTAAAAACTTATGACAGCCTTCTTGGTATTTGCGGTGACGGAAACGGTATTTTGTATATTGCCAACAGGTCCGAAGATGAAATTATTAAGTTTAATACCGCCAATAATTCAATTATAGCTGAGTTTGGGCCGGATTTAAACGGCGGATCCGATATTAGAGATATTGAAGATGTTGCCGTTGATACTGCGGGAAATATTTATTTTACCGATAATAACGGCGTTCATAAAATATCTTCCACGGGTCAGCTTTTAGCTTCCTGGGATGGTTCGGGAACTTCGTGCGGTGAAATAGACGGCGCGGCAGGTATTGCTGTTGATAATTCAGGAAATGTTTATGTTGCTGATTATGACGGGCATAGTATATATAAATTCGCTCCGGATGGAAGCTGTTTATTTATAATTGAACGTATCTACAATGACCCTTTAAGCATAAAAGCGCCTGTTGATATTGAAATAGACCATCAGGGCAATGTAATAGTAACTGATACTAATATGAATATGATAATGAAGTACACTCCTGACGGAGTATTAATGGGAAAGGTTTTACAGTCAGGGCTCAATGATCCTATAGGCCTTGTTTCTGACCCTTTAGGAAAGGTTCATGTTGTTGACAGAGGCTCGGATTCCGTAAAGGTATTTGGATATTAGAATGTTATTGGGCCTTAAATAACATATTAAGCGTACTGTTGGTAATGTAAAAACGTGCCAAATATTGAAATGCACGCATTTCAATTATTTCCTTTATATTTTTTTCTTAATTTTTTTATGGTTTTGATATCAGTTATTCATTGTAAGGCGGATAAAATTCTTTTTATGATTATTTTTTATTTTTGTTTATAAAAGTCTCGTTTCTGTGATAAAATCTTAAAATATTAGATTTGGAATATTTTTGTTATTTTGGAGGGTACGGGGTAATGAAGGGCAATACCGGTGATTTTATACAGTTTTTAACAGAGTTTACGGCGTTGTTACGGGCGGGGCTTACTGTTCCTGACGCTTTAAATCAGTGCGCGGACAGGCCTTCCAATAAGCCTTTGTCAAAGGCTATATATTTGGTTTTAAAAGATGTCATGTCCGGGTGTTCATTTTCTGACGCCCTTTATAAACATCCAAAATCCTTTGATTCTTTCATGGTATCTGCCGTAATTACTGGCGAATCATCAGGTAACCTTCACGAACCCCTTACAAAATACAGGGCTTATCTTGAACGCTCTGAAAGTATCAGTAAAAAGGTTCATCAGGCGCTTGTTTATCCTGTTTTTTTACTTGTAGCCATGGCAGGGATATTAAGCCTTTTGTTTATATTTGTTATGCCGCGATTTACCGCTTTATATGCGGATTTTAATACGCAGCTTCCTTATCTGACGCGTGTGCTGATGTATATCACTGACAACCTTAAGATAATAATTCCTTCTATTGCAGTAATTGCAGTTTTATTAATTGTAATTTATAAAATTCTCTACAGCAGGGAAAATATCAGGGTAAAAATTGATAAACTGGCTGTGGTTTTGCCTTATGTGAAGTCTGTAAACGCGCCGCTTTTTGTATCTCGCATTGCCGGTACCATGCACGCGCTTTTGTCAGGGGGCATGCATATTTCAGACGCGCTGGCTGTCACAGAAAAAAGCACGGATAATTTTTTCTACAAATCAAAGATAAAAGCAATAGCCGGGCGCATTAATTCGGGTTTAACTTTTTCCTCTGCTGCCAGGCAAGAAAAGATATTTCCTGATACTGCTGTAAAGCTGCTTGAAGCGGGTGAGGCATCCGGTGAGCTTCCAAAAATGATGGAAGAAATATCACTGTATTATGAAAAGCAGGCGGAAAACAGGACCGGAATGCTTATGGCATTGCTGGAACCGGTGCTTATAATGGTAACCGGGCTGGTAGTCGGCGCTGTTATTATTGCTATGTATCTTCCTGTGTTTAAAATAACAGAGGTTATAAAATAATGGGTATTTTTAAAAGAAAACGCATAGGCGAAATTTTAAGCGGGCTTGGTTTCATAAAACAGGATGTAATAGAGAAGGAAATATTAACCGCTAAAGGACGGCTTGGGCAATGGCTTGTAAGTAAGGGACTTGTTAATGTGGAACAGGTTGCACAGGCTTTAGCGGAGCAGTTTGAAATTAAATATACAAATCTGGAAAATTTTACCATGGCGCCGGAGCTGCTTGAAAAATGCAGCGTAAATGACATTTACCGGCTGGGTTTTGTGCCTTACGGTATTAAAAACGGCGTAATGGCGGTTGTTATTTCTGACCCTTTAAATTTTACCGTGATAAATGAAATAACCCTAAAATACGGAATGGAAACAGAATTTTTAATTGCTTCTGAAGATAATATTAAAGCGGCGCTGGAAAAAAGCGGAACAGCTTTAAGGTTATTAAATGATGTATCCACGGGATACAAAAAAGAAGAAGCAAAAGAAAAAAATATAAAAGAAAAGACCATAACAATAAGCGGGGTTGCGGTACAGGAAGGTTCAATTGAAAAGTTAATAAACACAATCCTGCTTGTCGCCATGAAAAAGCGCGCCAGCGATATTCATTTTGAAGTGTACGAAGGCGGGGTAAGGATTAAGTACCGCATAGACGGCATATTGTGCGATGCCACGGAAAATCTTGACACGGCTCATCACTCGGCGTTTATTACCAGAATTAAGGTTATGGCTAAACTTGACATAGCGGAAAGCAGGCAGCCGCAGGACGGACAGTTTACCCTTAATATGAACGGCAGGGACACGGATTTCCGCGTGTCCATACTTCCCGCCGCATATGGCGAAGATGTGGTAATCCGCATACTTGATAAAGCCGCTTTTGAAACCCTTATGAAAACAATGACCCTTGAAAGTATAGGTTTTGAACCATTGGTGCTTGCCCGCCTAAGAAAAAGCATTCATGAACCTTACGGGATGATTCTTGTAACCGGCCCTACGGGCAGCGGAAAGACAACAACGTTATATTCGGCGGTGTCTGAATTAAATTCCGGCGAGGAAAAAATAATAACAATAGAAGACCCTGTGGAATACAGGATTAAAGGCATTGTCCAGATACCGGTAAATGAAAGAAAAAAACTTACGTTTGCCGCGGGTTTAAGGTCAATTTTAAGGCACGACCCTGATAAGATTGTTGTGGGCGAAATAAGGGACCCGGAAACTGCATCCATTGCCGTGCAGTCCGCGTTAACCGGCCATCTTGTATTTACCACGGTTCACGCGAATAACGCGTGCGATGTCACGGGCAGGTTCGCGCACATGGGGATAAACGTCAACAGCTTTGTCACCGCGCTTAACTGTGTTGTGGCGCAGAGGCTGTTAAGAAATATCTGCACACACTGTAAAAAAAAGGTACATTATACTGCTGAAGAAATGAAAGGTTTTGGGCTGGAAGATAGAAAGTATAATAACATCACATGGTATGAAGGCGAAGGGTGCGAAAAATGCGGCAACACGGGGTATTTAGGCAGAAGCGCCGTGTGCGAATATATGGAAATGACGCCGAAATTGCGTATGATGATAGCGGCACAGTCAACGTCGCATGAACTTTCAAAAGCGGCGGTTGAAGAGGGAATGATTACGCTTAGGCAGGCGGCTTTAAAAAAAGCTTTAAACGGGGAAACTTCTTTAAAGGAGGTAAGCCGCGTCACGTTTGCGGATTAAACTATGAACTTTATTAAAAGAAAATTTAAAGCCGCGGTTTACACCGGAAATGACAGTTCGGGAATTATTTACGAAAACGGTGACAGCGCCGTATTTGAGATTACAGAAGATTTTGCGGCGCAGCTTGCGCGTGTTGCGTCTGAAAAACGTTACACAGAGATTAATGTTTTATTACCTGATAATATTTTCAGGTTTGATATTTTTGGCAATAAAACCATTACGCTGCCAAACGCGGGGTATGGTGCGGCAATTGAAGAAAGCTTTGCAAAGCACGGGCTGTGCGCCGCAAGAATTGCGCCATGCATATGCTATGCGGCAGAAGCGGTGTTAAAAAAACATACACTGAATAACTGCGCCATATTCCTGAATGAACAGGCGTTTTACACATTCGCGCTGTTTGATTCCAAAGGGGAATTTTTGTATGTTTTGTCCGGTACAGAAAATACCGGCAGGCTTTCAAAGGTTGAAAGTATGTTAAGGGCTTACAGTGCGTCTTTTGAAAATATAAAAATGGAAAAATTATTTATCCTTGACGGTACAGGCAATTCGCAGATGCTTCTTAAAGAGGCCGCGGAGCGCTTTAACGCCGCAGCGCAGGTATTTGAAACTGAAACGGCAGTACAAAAAGCGGGCACAGCGCAGGTTCCAATAAGCCTGCTGTGCGCGTATGGTGAGATAAAATGAAAACAACAAATTTAATAACAGGGTCTAAAACAGTAAAAAACATAACGTTATCCGCGGCTGTATTTATTGCCTGCGTTTTAATATTCACCCTTCTATTTATGATTTTTGATGCTTCTTTTATGAAAAAAAGCATGCCCGGGGTAAATAAAAGGCTGGAAAATACTCGGGAAAAAGCTAAAGAAGCGCGGGTTAAAAAGGCTGTAATTGATCCTGAATTTGCCTTGAATACCCAAAAAAGGGTAAATGCGATTAACGTGATGGGATTGAAAAAAACAATAAGCGTGACAGAGATGTTATATAAGGTGGAAAAAGCATCTCCTGCCGGCGTCAGCCTGAAGGATTTTAACTGCGACAGGCAGACGGGGGCGGTTTCAATAAAGGCGGTTTCTTCCAATCCTGAACTGATACCGGCGTTTTTAAATGCTTTAAGTAAAACGGGTATTTTTACCGGGATAGAGATGGAAAAACAGGAACAGAAAAAAGGCACGGACGGAAGCCGGTCAACATATTTTAATATCACCGCGGCAGAGGTAATTAAATAATGGCAAAAAGTGTGATTTTAACAAAGGTACAAAATGCGTTCAGGCACGGCGGCGTAAGGGTGGTTTTATCTTTTGTTTTATTAATAATTCTTGCTGTACTGCCGGTATTTTTTATTCACTGGCTGCCTGTAAAATCAGATTATACAAAAGTTATGGATGCCATAGGCGGTTTAAATAAAGAGATACAGAATATAAAAATGGGAAATGAAGCCAATGAAAGTATGAAACAGGCGTCTTTGGCGGCTGAACAAATAGAAAAAAGGCTTGTCGCAGCGCCTGAATCAGGATACCTGGAATCAGAGATAAATAAGTTAAGCGCGAAAGCCGGTTTAAGGCTTTCTATAGAAAATCAGGGAAACCATCCGGTGAAAGGCGCGATAAAAAGTGATTTTAATATTACCTTAAACGGGCAGTACGGTGATTTAAGAAAGTTTATACACTCCATAGAAACTATGAAACAGCTTGCGGTAATAGAAAGCATAAGGATAGAAGAAGATTCCGCGGGGCAGGGGCTGGTAAAGGCAATGATGAAACTTTCAATAATTCACAGATACGCGGCGGTGTCTAAATGAACAGAAAAAATAAAATCCTGATAGGGATTTTTGCCCTGCTATTGGCGGCTAATGGTATAAAATGGTCTGTTTCTTTTTTTGGAAAAAAAGCCGGCACAGATGACGTGATGTTAAAAAAACAAAGCGTAAGTTTTACCATACCGGCGGCTGACGCATACAAAAACCCTGCAAGAAACCTTTTTAACGCGCCGCGTACGGCAAGGCCTTCTGCAATAAGCAGGCCGGGTGCGGTGCAGGTTCCTGTTAAAAAGAAGGACTGGCCGTCTTTGAAATTCAGCGGTTCCGCGGTTAATAACGGAAAGAAATGCGCTTTTTTATCAGGCGCTGGATTCAGCGGCGCCGTATATGAAGGCGATGATTTTCTGGCAGGCGGATACACGCTTATCAGCGTTACAGATGCCGGCGCGCAGGTAAAAGATAAAGAGACCGGTGATATAAAAATTTATTCAAAAGACGGAAGGTGAAATTTTGAAAAAAAACGGATTATTAGCGATTTTATTTGTAATTAACTTATTATTCATGGTCATGATTGCAGGCTGCGCGCCAAGGCAGCTGTCACGGGCCGCGTCATTTGAACAGGATGATGAATGGATGTCAATGGTTTTTGAATATAGGAAAGCAGCAAAAAGCAACCCCGAAGACCAGGAATTAAGGACAAGTTTAAAACGCGCTGAATTTGAGGCGGCGGAACATTTTTATACGGCGTCCCTTGTTAAAAAAAATTCCGGCGATACGGAACAGGCAATCGCGCTGCTTCAAAAGGGGCTTTCTGTAATGCCTGAAAATGATAAGGTTAAGGCACTTTTGGCGGAATGCGCGGCGGAAAAAGAGGCGCGTGACAGCATAAATGACGCAAAGGCAATGATAGAAGCGGGAAGGGAACAGGACGCGAAAAAGCACCTTGAACGCGCCGTGCTTTTAATGCCGGAGGATAAAGAAGCTTTAGCGCTGATGGAAAAGATAAATTCATCCACGGCAAAATCCGTTGATTCGCTTTTCACTTCTGATAAAAGGATAACGCTGAAATTTTCTAATACAGATATTAAAACTGTTTTTGATTTTTTATCGTCGGCCTACGGGATAAACACCGTGTTTGATGACGCCGCAAAAAACGCGCAGATAAGCGTAAACGCGGATGAGGTTACGTTTGAACAGGCGCTTAACCTTATAATGTCAACGGGTTCGCTTTTTTATAAAAAAATAGGCAGTTCCACAATACTTGTAGCGCAGGATACAAGGGCAAAAAGGGACCAGTACGAAGACCTTCTTATTAAAAATTTCCAGCTTAATTCAATTAAAGCTTCTGAAATGTCCAATATCCTAAAAAATTCCCTTAATTTAAAACGCGTGACGGTTAATGAAACCCTGAATACGCTTACAATAAGGGATACTGAAGATATTTTAAAGCTGTGCGATAAAATAATAGGCGCAAATGACAGAAAACAGGCCGAAGTTGTTTTTGACGTGGAAATCATGGAAGTTAACCGCACAAAGGCCGAACAGCTTGGCTTGAATTACGGCAGCCAGATTAAACTTGCGCTTCCAAGCGCCGGCAATGCGGGAGATGTCATAGGTACTACTTTTCTTTCGCTTTTAAAACAGGGGACTTTAACGCTGCCTTCTTTTACCCTGAATTTTTTCAAACAGGATGTGGACGCAAAGATGCTTGCCAATCCGCGTGTAAGGGTCATTGACGGAAAAAAAGCAAAGATACACATTGGCGACAGGGTTCCGTTAAGGTCGTCCATTGTTCAGGACGCCACAGGCCAGGTAAGGTATTCATACGAATATAAAGACATCGGCGTGATGCTTGAAGTTACGCCTAAAATTAATTTTGATAACACGGTAAACGTACAGTTAAGGCTGGAAGTAAGCACTTTGGGTTCAAACATAGGCACAGCGACCGATCCCGCATACTCCATTGGCACAAGGGACGCGGATACTGTAATGCTTTTAAGGGACGGCGAGACAGCCATACTGGGCGGGCTTATAAGGGATGAAGAAAGAAGCAATAAATTAAAGATACCGGGTCTTGGCGACATTCCGCTTATAGGTTCTTTATTTACCACATCAACCGATGATTACGGCGCAAGGACAGATGTACTTTTAACAATAACCCCCCGTGTTGTGCGCGGTTGGGAAGTCCTGCCAAAAGAATACAGGGAAATATATTCGGGTACGGAAAATAATATTACAAGCAAGCCAAGGTATTTTTCCGGCACAGACAGCGCGGCGGCAGTTAAAACCGCGTCAATTGCAGCCGGTTCGGCCCCCGTATCCGCTGAGGTAAGTTCCGATATACAGACGGTTAATATTGACGCTATGGTAAATACACTGCCTGTCATATCCGTGGTAGAAGCACGGGCTGACACCACTCCCGCGGAAAAAGAAAATTTAATATCAGCGGACGGTATTTTGCTGGCATTTGAAGAGCCGCAGTATGTTGTACAAAAAGGGCAGGAAGCCGCGGTTAAAATAACAGCAGCCAATTTAAAGGATATAAAAGAGATGACAATAAAAGCGGCTTTTGATCCGGAGCTGCTGTCGTTTGTGTCGGCGGAAAAAACAGGCGGTATGGAAATAACAGTAAAAGGCAATACAGCGGCAAATGGGGTTGCGGAGATAACTGTAAAGCCTGACCCTGAAAAAAAATATGAAGGCAGGGCAGAACTTTTAACGTTGAAACTTAAGGGCGAAATTAACGGCGTATCGTATCTTGTTTTTCTTGAAAGTAAAATAACGGACATAAACGGGAAAGAGATAAATGTCCAAAGGTCGGCATCCAGGCTTGTTGTTAAATAAAAAAAGGGGATTCACGCTTATAGAAATACTTGTGGCGCTGGGAATACTTTCGGTATTAATGGCGGTGGCTGTGCCTTACGCCCAGATGTCCTTAAAGCGGGCAAAAGAGGCGGAACTTACGGCTTCGCTTCGTGTTATCAGGACTGCAATAGACGGTTTTTATAAAGATTATAAAGAAGGTAAAATAAGCAAAATGTGTGACTGCGCAAGTGAGTTCGGCTATCCAAAAAACCTGCTGGTACTTGTTGAAGGCGTATCAACAGGGGATGCGGTGGAAAAAAAATTAAAATACTTAAGACGTATACCGGCAAATCCATTTGAACGGCAGGATATCCCCGCCCATGAACAGTGGGGGTTAAGGTCATACGCGGATTCGTGGGATTCCTGGTCATGGAGCGGAGAGGATGTATATGATGTATTTGCAAAAACAGACAGAAAAGCCATAGACGGGTCAGATTATGCGTCTTGGTAAAAAAAACAGCGGCTTTACACTTATAGAACTGCTGATAGTGCTTGCCATTATAGCGCTTCTTGCGGGGCTTGTTGTCCCGTCAACGGTATCATCGCTTGTCAGGGGAAAAGAGGCCGCGTTAAAACAGGACCTTTTTGTATTAAGAAAAGCGATAGATGAATTTTTTTCTGATAACGGCAGGTATCCGGAAGATTTAAGCGAACTTGTCACGGTTAAATACATTAAAAAGATTCCAAAAGACCCGTTTACGGAAAAAACTGATTCATGGGTTCTTATAAAGGATTACGCGGAAGACGGAAACTACGGCGTGTCGGACGTTAAAAGCGGTGCCGAAGGCGCGTCATCTGACGGCGAAAATTATTCCGACTGGTAAAGGAGAAATATACATGTTAAGGAAACAGAAAGGTTTTACCTTAATTGAACTTCTTGTGGTACTTGGTATTGTTGCCATGCTGGCATCGCTTGTGGGACCGTCTGTCTTTAAAAGGCTGGCGCCGGCAAAGCGTGATGTGGCAAAAGCGCAGATAGAAAATTTTTCTTCGGCGCTGGATACTTTTTACGTGGATAACGGCAGGTTTCCGGCCGCTAACGAAGGTTTAAACGCGCTTGTAGTAAAACCGGCATCGCTTAATAAATGGAACGGGCCGTATATTAAAAAGGGAGTGCCAAAAGACCCATGGGGAAATGATTACATATACAGGGTTCCGGGCAGAATGGGAAGTTATGAAGTAATATCAACCGGTGCCGATGGAATAGAAGGCGGGGAGAAAGAAAACGCTGATATTGACAGTTTCAGTAATGCTGACTAAAAAAGGCGGTTACGCCTATATAATGGTGCTTTTAATTGCAGCTTCTGTATGCCTTGCGGCGTCGGCCATGGAAGCGGTTATATTCAGCAGGGACGCGGCAATACAAAAAGAAAAAGAACTTATTTTCAGGGGCATGGAATATAAAAAAGCGTTAAAAAGTTTCTATGATGCCGGAAAAGGCAGAAAAGAGCTTCCATATAACCTTGAAGACCTTTTAATGGATCCAAGATACCCGGATAAAAAACACATAAGGCGTCTGTATAAAGAGCCTGTTAATAATGGGGAGTGGGGATTGCTGCTGGACTCCGGAGGCAGGATTGCGGGTGTTGCGTCAAAATCAAAAAAGAAACCTATGAAGCAAAAAGGTTTTCCTGAAGAGTTAAAATCATTTGAAGACGCAAAAAGTTACGATGAATGGGTGTTTTTTTACGATAAGTAATGGGTGGTTTTAACGGTTTATTATTATTTATTATTGTATTGAAATGTTGGCATTTCTGCATTAGTGACGCGGGTCTTCAGCCCGCGGTAATTGATTCGTTCTTTGACCTTGTAGGGACAGCGCTCCCGCGCTGTCCGGCTCTTTTTTGGGAATTTAATCTCTGGTAGGCGCACCCTTCAGGGTGCGGTTGTAGCGAGCCTGCGAAGAGGAAATCCCGGCAATGAAGCGAGCTTGAGAGTGAAAGCAGGCGGGACAGTTGTATTTTTGAAATCTAAACCACGCGCCCTAAAGGGACGCGGCTACCAATGATAAAACAAACCGACCCTCTGATCATCCGACCATCCGACCTTCAGTTTTTACTTCCGTCCCTCCGTGCATCTGTCCCTCCGTCCCTCGCGCCTTAAACCGTCCCTCCGTGCATCTGTCCCTCCGTCCCTCGCGCCTTAAACCGTCCCTCATGTTTTTCCTAGCTTCCTAGCTTCCTAGCTTCCTAGCTTCCTAGCTGCTTAGCTGCCTAACTGCCTAACTGCCTAACTGCCTAACTGCCTAGCTGCCTAACTGCCTAACTGCCTAGCTGCCTAACTTCATAGCCGCCGCCTTTAAACCATTTGACACATTCGCCCTTATTTTGTATATTGTTTAAACGGTTAAACAATACGCCTTTATTAATATTTTCGGGAGAAAACTTTGCTGCGCAGAACGCTTTTTACAGTGATGGTTTTGCTTGTTTTTATTACCGGCCTGCGTGCTTCTTCTATAATACCAACCCAGGCTTGGTCGCGTGATGTTGGCGCTTCCGGCTATACTGACGGCGCGCCTATAGGCGGCTTTGGCGCCGGGACAATTACATGGAAAAATAACGGGGACTTTTATCTTTCACGCCTTGATATTGGCGCGGGCGATGAAGCGGGAACTTTTACCGCGGCCAATACCAACTGCAAATTTTTTATGTATCAGAAACCCGCGTCCGGCGCAGCCACGGTACAGCGCCTTGATTCCGCCAATCTGGGCACAGGGCAGGCGGTTTATAATTCGCTTTTTCCTTTTGCGTGGGTTAACTATTCCGGAAGCAGGTTTAGCGTAAAGGCAAAAGTCACGCAATACTCTCCGCTAATCCCCGAAGATTATCAGCGCGTAAGCTATCCCGTGGGCGTTTACGAATGGGAACTTACAAACCCCACAACACAGAATTATGACGCGGCAATAATGTTGACGTGGGAAAATCCATATGGTTCTTCGGCTTCGCTTGTAACGGACGGAAATTACACCGGCCTTGTTTTAAACAAAGCAGGCACAGGCACTCCAACGCTTGAAACTCAGGGTGAATTTTGCCTTGCGTCTTTATCATCGGTAGATGTTACTGTCACAAGAATGTCCGCGGCAAACAGGGCGGCGCTTGAAACTGATTTTTCAACGGACGGCGCGCTCTCAAATACTGTCGGAACCAATACAATAGGCGCTGTTGCATTTAAAGTCACGCTTGCGCCCGGGCAGACAGTAAGGATTCCAATAATATTATCGTGGGACATTCCAATAACCCAGTCGCAGTACAACGCCAAGTGGTACAGAAAATACACACAGCACTTTAACCGCCTTGGCACAAATTCGTGGGCGATAGCGCGCGAAGCGCTTGCGGACAGGGCTGTTTGGGAACAGAAGCTTGATGAATGGATTCACAGGATAACCGACAACCCCAATTATCCCGAATGGCTTAAATCAATGATCTTAAATGAAATGTATATTTATTTCACGGCAGGCACATATTGGGAAGCGGGCGGTGCGTCAGGGCAGGCGGATAATGCTTCGGAAAATATGTTTTCGCATCTGGAATCATATATCTACGATTTTTACGGCACGTCAGACGTAAGGTTTTACGGTTCTTGGGCTTTGTTTATGAACTGGCCGGAAATTGACAAGCAGTGCATCAGGCAGTTCGCTGATTCTGTTTACAACAATCGCTCTGACAGGCCCGCGGGATTAGGGACAACCGCGCACGACTTTGGAGCAAGGGGTGATGTCTTTACACGCTGGAACGCTTACGTTTACCGCGATTCTACAAACTGGAAAGACTTAAATTCAAAACTTGTGCTTATGGTTTACCGCGACTGGCACTTAACAGGCAGGACAGATTCGGCTTTTCTTGATTACTGCTGGCAGCCGTGCAAAATAGCCATGGAAAAAACCGCCACGCAGGACGCGGACGGTGACGGGCTTCCGGATTCCAACGGAATAGACCAGACTTATGATGACATGGATTTAACAGGCGACACTTCATATTGCGGCGGGCTGTATCTTGCGTCCTTGCTTGCGGCAAAAGAGATGGCGCTGGCAAAAGGCGAAACCGCGCTTGCGCAGACGTATCAGGACAGGTTTGATTTTGCCCAGCCCAATTTTGAATCACAGCTGTGGACGGGGCAATATTACAGGATTGATACTGACAGCCATGATCCAACCAGGATAATGTCAGACCAGCTGTGCGGGCAGTGGTATAACAAAGCGCTTGGGCTTCCGGGAATAGTGTCAGACGCCAATGCGGTTTCTTCTTTTCAGAAAATATACGATAATAATTTTGCCAAATTCGGGAACGGCTCTCACGGTGTTATTAATGTAATGAACTCGAACGGCACCATAGACACAACTTCAAGCCAGACCGAAGAGTGCTGGGTGGGCACGTCCTGGGGCGTTGCCGCGGGAATGGTGCATCAGGGAATGGAAGCGCAGGCTGATGATATAGGACAGTCGCTGTTAAATACAATCTGGAATACCGGGCAGTACTGGTTCAGGACGCCGGAAGCGTTCCGCGTTAACCTTACAATACCAAGGGCGTTTTATTATATGAGGGCAACTGCGGTATGGGCGGTTAAACACGCGTATGATTCAGTTCATCCCGCGCCCACTTATACGCCTTCGCCCACTGCCACAAATACCAATACCTGGGACCCCGCGTATCCCACATATACATTTACCAATACAGCAACGGCAACCAACACAAGTACTTATACCCATACAGCCACAGTAACGCCCACATTTGCCGATATCAGGGTAAACTGCGGCGGGCCGGAACATAATGACGGCGCAAACATCTGGGCGGCGGATTACGGCTACACCGCGGGCACAGCCGCCGGGCCTTCCGGCGCGGTTGCGGGCGCGCCTGCAGGACAGGGAACGCTTTATCAGACCGAAAGATGGGGAATGTCGGCGTACACGTTTAATAATATCCCTTACGGCACTTATGATATAACCTTGAAATTTGCGGAAACTTATTCCGGCGCTTATTCGGTTGGCGCAAGGGTTTTTGACGTATTCATAGAAGGCACGCGCGTACTTGATGATTTTGATATTTTTGCGGAAGCAGGCGCAAGCACGGCTTTGGACAAGGTTTTTAACGCTGTTCAGGTATCTGACGGAGTTCTAAATATTACTTTTTCAGCTTCGGTTGACAACGCCAACATAACCGCGATTGAAGTTGTGCTTGTTTCTCAGCTGCCCACTTCAACGCAAACTTCTACCGCGACACAAACGCCCACAGCCACATTTACTTATACGGCAACAGAAACTGACACGCCCGACCCGTTGTGGACAAAGACTTTTACCAATACATATACAGACACGGCAACAAATACGGCAACTTACACTTATACAAACACCTATACAATTACAGACACACCCACAGCCACGTTTACAGCTTCAATCACACCCACACGGATTGATGACCTTTTCATTGACTGCGCGTCCAATGATAATTACACGGACGGGCAGGGCAATATCTGGCTTGCAGATCAGGCGTACGGCGGCGGCAACGCGTGGGGATATGTCACGGCAGGCTCTACAAATGACTGGTACACCGGCGAGATTACTTTGACAAATGATGACGAACTGTACCACAGCGAAAGGTGGTCAGGCAGCGGGAATACGCT
>JAFGWA010000118.1 GCA_016937715.1 Candidatus Goldiibacteriota bacterium | reverse complement strand
TTTTACCCGGTTATGTTGAAGATGTGGATTTATGTTACAGGGGGTGGAAGGCAGGATATAAAGGCTATTACGAACCTGCTTCTGTTGTATATCATAAAGGACGGGAAACATTTAAAAAATTTTATGATGAAAAAAAGATGCTTGTGTTCAGCTACAGAAACACATTTCTTTTTGTGTGGAAAAATATGGGAGTACTGTCTCTTGCGGGGCATTTTTTTATGCTGCCTCTGACTGTTGCCGTATTTGTTTTTACCGGCAGGTTTTTGCATGTTTTAGGAGTTGTGGAAGCTTTTCAAAAGGCGGGAAGCATTAAAAGGCAAAAATCAAAATTAAACGAAACGGTTGCGTATAAACTTGCCAACAGCGACGATGAAATAGTAATCGGAGAAACGAAAGGCAATAAGAGGCAAGATTCAGAAGAGTTGGGCGAACCCGCCGGACAAGGGCCTGCGATGTGTTTTCCTGAAAGCGCCCTTGCGCATAAACTGCTTGACGGACTTAGGGGCCTTGAAATAGGCGGTTCCGCGCATAACCCTTTTGGGTTGAATACAAAAAATGTTGACTACACCGGCGATATGAATACTGTTTTTAAACGGGAAGAAGTTAAAATATGCGGCAAAGCTATGCCGGTTGATATAGTGGCTTACGGTGATAAACTGCCGGTTCAGGATAACAGCCAGGACTTTGTGGTCAGTTCGCATGTTCTGGAACATTTTTTTGACCCTATAGCGGCTCTGAAAGAATGGTACAGGGTTGTAAAAAACGGCGGCTACCTGTTTATGATAGTGCCTCATAAAGAAAGGACTTTTGATAAAGAAAAAGAAAGGACGACGCTAAAGGAACTTATAGGCAGGCATGAAGGCAGGTTTAAAAACAGAAAATTAAATTATCATGATCATTTTTCTTTTTGGATAACGGAGGATGTTGTTGAAATTATAAAATATTTAAACTGGGAAATCGCGGAAATAATGGATACGGACGACAAGGTGGGAAACGGATTTACGGTGGCTGTAAAAGTTGTTAAATAATATCTTTTTTAAATAAGAAGAAAGGCGTTAACAGTTATGTTTCAAACAGCGGTTAAAATTCTAAGGATTTTTGAAGCGGGCGGTTTTAAGGCGGTTATAAAAAAGGCGAAATTAAAGATAAAGCGTATTTTATTTTTTGATATGCCTTATAACCCCGCGCGCACGGCGAAGGGCAATAATGATTTTTCTGCCGAAACAGGCCCGCTGTACACGGTGGATGCACCGTCAAAAAGAAAAAGGCTTAATCTTGTCACGGATGTATTTGAAAACTTATTTGAATCGGCGGAAGTCTCGTTTGCGCTGGCCGGCAGCCTGGCTGCCAATAACGGAATGACGTTAAGGATAATAACAAGGGAAGCGCCGGCTGATATAAAAACGTTTAATAATTTTATGGAAAAACGAAAACTGCGAATGCCGAAATATGTTGAATTCTATTCGGATTATAAAAGAGTCAGAAACGCGGGGCTTTTAAGGCTTGAAGTTTCCGATAATGATTATTTTATTGCCGATTCGTGGAAGGGAGCTTCCGCCATAACCCGGACTTTTAAAAATAAAAGGTTTTTTTGGCTGCTTAAAGAATCTGATACGGTTCATCTCCCTGATAATGACGCGCGCCTGCTGTATGGCAATACCATGAATAACGCGAATATTGATTTTTTTATACTGTCCAAAAATCTGTATCAGCGGTTTAACCGCGTAAAAGCGCGCAATGTGATTAAAAACAGCTGTTATTTCCAGCCTGTTTTTTCCGTGAAACCTGAAAAAGCAAGTTTTGCCGAAAAACAGCAGTTCAGGCTTTTATACACAAAAAGGCATGATACAAAATCAGGGCTTTATAAAACCGGGCTTAAAATTATTGACATGGCCGTAAGCGCGGGAATTATAGATACAAATAAATGGAGGATTCTAATGCATGGAACTGAAGCCGGGGATTTTAATTTTTCGGATAAAAGCCGGCCGTTATATGTTAAAGATATTTTTACCGATGACGGGGCCGAATTAGCGCCAACAGTTGACCTTACGGTTTCTTTTAATTATTCGCATTGTCCGGATTATAAAGCGGTGGAAATGGCGGCAGCAGGGTCTGTTTTGCTGACAAACAGGGACAATATCTACAGCCCGGGCGCTTCGCCGGGAAATATTATATATTCGGATTTGGATAAAAGTGCAATGCTTAAGGCTTTTGGCTGCGCGGTAAAACTTGCGGAAAATCCTTCTGAAAGAAAGGGTAATTACAGGAAATATGAATTTGCACGCAGCTGGGATAAAGCGCTTGCGCCCGTAAATGAGTTCGCGTCAGAGAGGTTAAAGTATCATGCGTAAGTTAAAAACACGGTTTGGTGCCGCATTCACAAATGTGAAGCCCTGGGATATTTCTTTAAAAAAAAGAATAAAAATTTTGTATGAAGCACGCGAAAACGGGATGAAAACAGCGGTATATCTTTATGAAAGCCCGGACAGCAGCACTTTCAGATACAGGGCTTATAACATGTGTCAGGCCCTTGAATTCGGCAAAAAGTGGAGAGGGTCATATTTCTTTTCTTATGAACTTGAAAAACTGCGGGAATATTTTGATTTTATTAATCTTGCCGTGGCGGTAAGGTTCAGGTGGACGGAAGAACTTGACCTTTTTATAAAAGAGTGCGGGGAACATTCGGTTAGGATTCTCTTTGACCTTGATGACCTGGTTTTTGACACCGGCAGAATAAAATTTTTTCTTAATACGCTGGGCGAAAATTTGTCTGATGAAAATACCTGTAATTTCTGGTTTGCTTATTTTTCAAGGATAAACAGCGCGGCGTCCCTCTGCGACGCGCTTCTTTCAACAAATGAATTTTTGGCATCAAGGCTTAAAAGGCATTATAAAAAACCGTCATTTGTGATACGTAATTTTTTAAATGAAGAACAGATAAGCGTTTCGCGGGAACTTTATGAACAAAAAAAAGCACGGTCTTACAGCCATCCGTTTGTGATAGGATATTTCAGCGGCTCGCATTCGCACAGCCATGACCTTGATGTTGCCGCGCCGCAGATCGCGCGGCTTATGGAAGAAAATAAAGAAATTAAATTTAAAATAGCGGGTTATATAAAAATGCCGGAAGCATTAAAGCCTTTTTCTAAAGAAAGGGTAATAATGGTGCCTTTTAAAGATTTCAGGGAACTGCAGAAAGAAACATCCGAAGTTGACCTTAATATAGCGCCGCTTATTGACAATGAATTCACTAACTGTAAATCAGAACTTAAATATTTTGAAGCTGCTGCCGCGGGCACAGTGACGTGCGCTTCGCCGGTGTTTTCCTTTAAGAAAGCAATAGTGCACGGTAAAAACGGTTATTTATGCGGAAGCGGCGGCTGGTACAGCGTTATAAAAGAAATTTATAAAAAGGGCGTTGATGCCAAAATTGTACAAAACGCTAAAAAGCACGCGCTTTTACATTATTCTCCCGAAAATCAGTATGAAAATATTGAAAAAGTTCTTGAAAACGCATGCGCCATAAAGGGTTCTAATAAAAGGAGAATGAAGTGATTAAAAGGGATTTGCAGAGAAATATTGACCTGTTTGTAATACTGGTTAAAAAAGAAATAACTCTTAAGTATAAAAGGACAGTGCTTGGGCTGGCGTGGTCGCTTTTAAATCCGGTTCTTATGGCTTTGGTATATTATCTTGCTTTTAGTGTTTTTATGAGGATTAAAATGGAAAATTACGCGTTATTTTTGTTAAGCGCGCTTTTTCCGTGGAACTGGTTTTCTGCATCTGTTCTGATGTCTGTTAACACTTTGACAGGCAATACCGATCTTATAAGAAAGGTGGTTTTTCCAAAACACTTTCTGGTTCTTTCGCTGGTGGCGGGCCAGTCTGTAACAATGCTTTTTTCCATACCCGTGCTGGCGGCAATACTTGTCTTTGGCGGAAAAATGCCGGGGATAGAGTGGCTGTACGGTGTTCCGATTCTGATAATAATTCAGTTTATCACATTGTCCGGAGCGGCAATGGCGGTTTCTATTGTTAATGTATTCTTCAGGGATCTTGAATATATTGCGGGCGTTTTTATGACAATGCTTTTCTGGCTTACGCCCGTTATATATCCGCTGTCCGCTGTCCCGGAAAAATTCAGGGTACTGCTTGCCGCCAATCCCATGCTTTATCTTATAGAAAGCTGGAGAAGCCTTATAATGCATAACGCCATAAACTGGCAGTATATAGGTTTTGCTTTTGCCGCGTCTGTTATGTTTCTTCTGGCCGGAATTATAATATTTAAGGCGCTTGAAAAAAAGATTGACGGGGTAATCTGATGATAACTGTCAAAAATCTATGGAAAAGTTATCCCGCGTTTTCTGATAAACCCGGTTTTAAGGAATTTGTGATTAATATAGGAAATTTTATAAAAAAGAGGAAAGAAGTTTTCTGGGCGCTTAAGGATGTGTCTTTTGAGATAAAAAAAGGCGAATGCGTCGGAATTATAGGAAAGAACGGCGCGGGCAAATCCACGCTTTTATCGGTCCTGCTTGGCGTGTCAGAACCCACAAAAGGCACTGTTCTTGTCAGGGGAAAAAGGACTCCGCTTCTTGCCCTTGGCGCAGGTTTCAGCCCGGATCTTTCCGGCAGGGAAAATATAGTAATAAACGGGATACTGTTAGGGCATACAAAAAAAGAGATGACGGCTAAAATTGAACAGATAACGGCTTTTGCCGAACTTGAAAAGTTTATTGACAGCCCGGTCAGGACCTATTCCTGGGGTATGTATATGCGCCTTGCTTTCGCGATAGCGGTTCATACCGAGCCGGAAGTGCTTATGATAGATGAAATCCTTGCGGTAGGCGACAGTTTTTTTCAGGTGAAATCAGCGGACGCAATCAAAAAACTTATAAAAAACGGCGTGACAACGGTATTTGTGTCGCATTCGCCACAGGCAATTACGGATTTATGCACAAGAGTAATATGGCTTGACCGCGGCGCGGTTGCGGGCGACGGCGACCCCAAAAAAGTTTTAACGGATTATATGATGAAAGGATAAAAGGTTTTTAAATATAACCTGAAAAATAAGGAGTTAAAAAGTGAAAGTAATTATGGAAACAACCGGGACAAGCTACAAACAGGGGGAACTTACTACTGCCTTTACACAAATGGTTGCGGAAATGAAAGAACCAACAGTGCTGGAAGTTGGAACCAAGCAGGCAATTCCCGGAAAGACAAGCATGCACAGGGAATGGTTTCCGAACGCAAAAGGGCATTATGGCACTGATTTTCAGGAAGGGGTGGATGTTGATATCACAGCTGACCTTCATGAACTTTCTAAAGCGTTAAAAAGGCAGAGTAAAATACCAAAAAAATTTGATGTGATAATATCCTGCGCTGTTTTTGAACATGTTTTAAACCCGTTTGTGGCTGTTTCGGAGTGCGCGAAAAGCCTGAACCCGGGCGGGCTTATGTATGTAACTGTTCCAAACTGTTTTCCCATACATGAATTTCCCAATGACTACTGGAGATTTACAATAGAAAGCCTTTCATATCTTATGCGGCAGGCCGGTCTTATAGTGCTGGACGCGGCATACACATCGCCGACGCAGATTATGTGTGAAGATGACCCTGCTGTTAAAAATTTTGCCTCCTTTTTAATGGTGGCTTGCATAGCGAAAAAACCCGAAAAAAAAGGCAATATAGTAAAGAGAGCCGCAAGAAAAGCCATTAATATGGTTAAAAAACTTAATCAGGGAAAATAATAATAATGTATGCCGGCAGGGCTGTTAAATGAAAATTTTCGTGTTTTCGCCGGATTACACGCATCAAAGCGGCGGTATAGAGGCAATGCACTACCTTATGTACCTTCTGCAAAGGTGCGGGCATAAAGTAATTACAAACACCGCGGTTTATAACCCCGCGTTTGATTTAAAACCGGAATTCAGGCTGCTGCCGGAAAGAACCGATGATATGATTATAGCGCCTGAAATAATAAATCTTGAAGGTTTTTATAATCTTGCAATACCCGTGCTGCGCTGGGTGCTTTATTTTCCGGGCAGGCACGGCGGGCCTGCCGTATTTCCAGAAGAAGAAACGGTTTATCATTACAGAAAAGTTTTTAAAAAAGAGGCAAAACAAGCTTCTTATTATAAACGGACAAAAGAATTATTTCTGCCGCACCTGTCAAAAGAGGATTTTAAGATAAAGCAGAAAACACTAAGGGATAAAGGCGGCCTTTATTTTGTACATAAAGGTAAAAACCTAAAAGCGCACCCGGAATCAGCGGTTGAAATTAACAGGGAAAACACGGTTACAAGGGAAATGTATCTGAATTTATTAAGGCGGTATAAAACGCTGTATTGTTATGACCCTGATACTTATCTGCTTGCGGAATCGTTTCTGTCGGGCATGAAAGTGATGGTGTGGGATTATAAAGGCAATAAATGGAAGCGGATTTTATTCTGCCGCGAAAAGTTCAGAAATTACGCGCGCGACGCGAAAAACGTGCAAAAAATACTGAAGGATTTTTCCCGTAAAAACAAAATGAAAACTACAGGCAACCTTTAAAGAAGAAAATCTTTCTGAAAAAATAAGGGAGAATATTGAAATGAATTACAGCAGGGGCGAACTGGAAAAACTGGGTTTAAAGAAAATCGGAAAAAATGTGTCAATCGCGAGATCGTGCGTTATAATTAACCCGCAGTATGTTTCTGTCGGAGACAACAGCAGAATTGATGTTTTTTGTATTTTAAGCGCCGGAAGCGGCGGAATAGAGATAGGCAGCAACGTGCATATAGGGGCCGGGGCATATATTTTTGGGGGCGGCGGTCGCGTTGTGCTTTCTGATTTCTGCGGCATATCGTCTAAATGCGTTTTATATACGTCAAATGACGATTATACACAGGGGCACCTGACAAACCCCACAGTGCCGGGAAAATTCAAGAAAACAGAATCAGGGCCGGTTATTTTAAAAAAACACGCAGGGACAGGAAGCGGCTGTGTTATTCTGCCGAATGTCACGATGGGGACAGGCTCCGGAGCGGGCGCGCTGACGCTTATCCGCAAAGATGTACCGGATTATTTTATTGTCGCGGGTAATCCGCCAAAAAAAGTGGCGGAAAGGGACAGGCAGCTTCTGGAAAAACTTGAACGGGAATACCTTGAATATAATAAAACGGAGGGGTTATGACAGGGGGGTTTAAAGAACCGGTTTATGTCACAAGGCCTTTATTGCCTGATTTGGAAAAATTTAAGTTACGGCTTAATAAAATCTGGGAATCAAAATGGCTGTCAAATATGGGGGAACAGCACAGGTTATTTGAAGAAAGCGCGCGGAAAGCTCTTAAGGCGCCATATGTGTCCCTCTTTAATAACGGGACAACAGCCCTTATGGCCGCGGTCAGGTTTTTGGGCCTTAAAGGCGAGGTTATTACAACCCCGTTTACTTTTCCGGCAACTCCGCACGCGCTTTTGTTAAATGGGGTTCACCCTGTTTTTTGCGATATTGAAAATGAAACCATGAATATAGACCCGGATAAAATAGAAGCGGCAATAACTTCCAAAACAACGGGTATTCTTGCGGTTCATATATTTGGAACCCCGTGTGATACGGTTAAAATACAGAAAATAGCTGATAAACACGGCCTTAAAGTAATTTATGACGCGGCTCACGCTTTTAATACGGAAATTGACGGCGTGGGAATAGGGAATTTTGGGGATATATCAATGTTCAGTTTTCACGCCACGAAACTTTTTAACACGGGCGAAGGCGGATGTTTAACTTATAAGGACGGCTGTTTTAAACCGGGAATTGAACTGTTAAGGAATATGGGAATAAAGAATGAAGAAGAGGTAATAACAGCCGGTTTTAACGGCAAGATGACCGAGATTCAGGCGGCGTTGGGGATGTTAAACCTTGAATTGATTGAAGAAGAGAGGGGTAAAAGGAGCAGGCTGCAAGAGATATATCACAGGGAATTAAGCGGTGTTGAAGGCGTTGCCTGCTATAAAAATCCTGAAAATATAAAAGAAAGCCTTCAGTATTTTACAGTAAGAATAGATGAAAAACAATTCGGTTCAAGCAGAGACAGTGTTTATGAAGAGTTTAAGAAATATAATGTTTTTACAAGAAAGTATTTTTATCCGCTGTGCAGCGAATATCCGTGTTATAAAGATTATCCTTCGGCAGAAAAAGAACTTCTGCCATCCGCGCACAAAGCGGCAGATGAGGTTTTATGCCTTCCGTTTTACGGGGAATTAACAAATGAAGACGTTGAAAAAATATGCGGGATTTTAAAGGGGTTAAAAAAATAAAGTTATTTTTAGCCGTTTTTGGTTTTGCCGCCTTTCAATGCATTCAAGGCAGTTTGAATTTGTTTTTAATGCACGAACACAACATGTTGCGTCTTGTTTTTGTCTGAATTTACCATTGTAGGGGACGTGCTCCCGCGCGTCCCGTTTCTGTTTTTTCTGACCCTCCGTCCCTCCGTGCATCTGACCCTCCGTCCCTCGGTATTATCGTTCTGCCGTTACCAAGCCTCTAAGCCTCTAAGCGTCTAAGCGTCTAAGCCTCCGCCTTTATCTATAGGTTTGTTGTGGGGGTTATCAAATTCTCGAATCTCGAATTTCGATTCTCGATATCCTTCCGTCCCTCCGTGCATCCGTCCCTCCGTCCCTCGGCTTTTATCATCCCTCCGTATTATCGTTCTGCCGTTACCAAGCCTCCAACTTATTCAGCAGTTTCAGTTATTAAGTAATCCTTAATAACCGTGTCGGCCGGAAAAGGGCCTGATGTACACTGGTGCAAATTTACGATGCCAAACTAAATTTGCACTTGACTGATAAACCTTTATATTTTATTATATAAATATGGAAAACATATATTTAAAACGGGATATTGAAAAGGCATTTAAACAGATAATAACAGAGTTTCCGGCTGTGACCGTAACCGGTCCACGTCAGGCCGGTAAAACCACCCTGATAAAACACATTCTTGGAAAAGATTATGATTATGTAACCCTTGATGATTTTTCCGCAAGGCGGCTTGCCCAGACGGATCCGGGCATGTTTTTAGATACTTTTTTTAAGGGAAAACTGATTATTGACGAAGCACAGTATGCGCCGGATCTTTTTCCGCAGATTAAAATGAAAATAGATGAAAATCCGCGTGAAAAAGGCAGGTTTATAATAACAGGCTCGCAGAAATTTCTGCTTGCGGAGAAATTTACGGAAACACTGGCGGGCAGGGTTGGAATACTTAGCATGGAAACTCTGTCGTTAAGTGAAATTTCCGCTTTCACGGGAATAAAAAACGGGCAGGAACTTTTTGAAAATGCATGCCTTCGCGGCACGTACCCGCAGGTATATGCGGAAAATATCAGCAGCCTTCAAAGATGGTATGATACATATATCCAGACTTATTTAGAGCGCGATGTTAAGACCCTTTATAATGTCGGTGACATTACCGCTTTTTCGGCTTTTTATAAAATATTGTCATACCGCTGCGGGCAGATTTTGAATTTAAGCGCCATTGCCGCGGATATAGGGGCGGCTGTCTCTACTATAAAAAAATGGGTGTCAATCCTTGAAGCGGGCGGCCTGATATATCTGCTTTATCCATATCATGCCAATACAAGGACAAGGCTTACAAAAAGCCCCAAAGTATATTTTATGGATAACGGAATGGTATGCAGGCTTAATAATATTACGGATAAAAAAACGCTTAATACATCGCCGCTTTTGGGTTATCTTTTTGAAAATTATTGCATCAGCGAAGCTGTTAAAAAAGTAAGAAATACAGGAGCTCGGGAAACTTTTTTCTTTTACCGGACAGCAAAGGGCGCGGAAGTGGACCTTGTCATTGAAAAAGAAGGGAAGTTTACCCTGTGTGAATTTAAATCCGGGATGCGTTTTGAGCCGGGCATGCTGGACGGAATAAAAGACGCAAGGGCAAAAATCGGGGCATTTTCAGGGGCACAAGCGTATGTGGTAAATTCATCAGAAGACAATAATAATATCAACCCGGCAACAGGGATAATAGGAATAAGGAAGTTTTTGGAAATGCGGTGATGCTGCCTTTATCTATTGGATATGGGATATAAGTTTATGGGTTAATCTCTTTTTATGGTTTATTGCCCGCCTTTGGAATCTATGGGCTTGCTTTATGCTGTTTCTGCCGTTACCAAGCCTCTAAGCATCCAAGCGTTCCAAGCCTCCGGGTGTAGCTGTTATCAAATTTTCGAATCTCGAATCTCGATATCCCTATAGCCATCGTGTGTTTTATTGCCTTGGTAGCCGCGTCCTTTTAGGGCGCGTTGTTTATTGTTTGCCCTTGCTGATTTTTCGTTCTGCCG
>JAFGWA010000117.1 GCA_016937715.1 Candidatus Goldiibacteriota bacterium | reverse complement strand
TCAAGGGTTTTATAGCGCCTCGGACACTACCCAATAAAAACCTTAATAACATTTTCATTAAAAATTCGGGTAATTCTTTAATTTATGCCTTTTTAGTTTTTGCTTTAAGAGCTTTTGAAACGTGAACAGGCACAAATAGTTCTGTTTTCCCGCCATAAACCGCTATTTCTTTTACCGCGGATGATGAAATGTAAAGGTATTTCTCGTCCGGCATCAGATAAATCATTTCCGCGTCCGGATTAAGTTTTTTATTTAAAAGCGCCAGCTGAAATTCATATTCAAAGTCAGATATTACCCTGATGCCCCTTATTACCACATTTCTACCGGTGGTTTTCAGATATTCCGCCAGAAGCCCTGAATAGGTCTCTACAGTAATACCCTTTATTCCTTTTACCGCGCTTTTTGTCATTTCCACCCTTTCTTCAAGTGTAAAAAGCGGTTTTTTATGTTTACTCTCTGAAACAGCTATTATGACCCTGTCAAACATCTTTGAAGCCCTTTTTATTATATCTATATGCCCGTTGGTTACCGGGTCAAAAGTACCGGGATATACCGCTGTTTTTTTCATCTTTATTTCCCTCCTGACAACTGCATTTTATAAGCTTCAAGGGTATTTTTCATTAACATGGCCCTTGTCATTAACCCCACACCGCCCGGAACAGGCGTTATAAATGATGCTTTATCCTTTACATTTTCAAAATCAACGTCGCCGCACAGTTTTCCGTTTTCATCCCTGTTCATGCCGACATCAATTACAACGGCCCCCTGTTTTACCATATCCGCTTTTACAAACTTTGTCTTGCCGATAGCGGCCACAAGAATATCCGCTTTAGAAGTAATTGACGGCAAATCCTGTGTCCTTGAATGGCATATGGTAACCGTAGCGTGTTCCTGCAGCAGAAGTATTGCCATTGGCTTGCCAACAATATTGCTTCTTCCTATTACAACCGCATTCTTTCCTTTAATATCGCATCCCGCGCTTTTTATCATCTCTATACATCCGCTTGGCGTGCACGCCACAAGGCATTTGCTTCCTGTAAACAGCCTGCCGGCGCTGTTATATGTAAAACCGTCCACGTCTTTCAGCGGGTCAATTGTATTTGTAATAAGTTCTTCATTAAGGTGCTTAGGCAGCGGCAGCTGAACAAGGATGCCGTTAATTTCTTTTTTTTCATTAAGTTTATTTATAAGTTCTGTCACAATTTCCTGTTTTGTATCAGCGGGAAGCCTGTGAATTTCCGAATGAAACCCAACTTCCAGCGCGTCTTTTTCCTTGCCGCCAACATATACTTTTGAAGCCGGGTCATCACCCACCTGTATTACCGCAAGCCCCGGCTTGGAATTTAAACCCGATACCGTTTCTTTTATTTCCGCCTTTATCTTTGCCGCAAGTGCTTTTCCATCAATAATATTGCCCATTTTATTACCTCCAATATGTGATGGCTAATTGTACAATAATAACAACAAAGTTAAAAGATAAAAGTCACAGCACATACAAGTATTTACTCTTCTGCCGGTATCTTTAAACTTCAAATCCAACAATCACAAGTTTTGCATTTTATATTGACTTGCACCTGTTTAAGTGTTATATTTTAAAAGTTTTTCAGGTTGCCGGGTAGCCAAATTGGTAAGGCATCAGTCTCTGAATCTGAAGATTGTTGGTTCGAGCCCAGCCCCGGCAGCCAAAAACAAAAAGCCCCTGCAAAGGGGCTTTTTGTTTTATATGGGCGAGAAACAAAAACGCCGCTGACTAAAAGTCAGAAAAGCGAGCAAGGGGCGAGCGTAAGGCGTTTTTGGGGTTCGAGGAGCGCCGTGTAGGCGCGAGGTGAACGAGCCCAGCCCCGGCAGCCAAAAACAAAAAGCCCCTGCAAAGGGGCTTTTTGTTTTATAAAATCAACTTTATCTATTATATCTGTATCTATTCCTTTTTCGCATACTTGACTTATTAAATTATAATGATATATTTATAGTTAAGGTAATCAACAAATAAGGAGGGTTCAATGAAGAAAATTTTATCACTACTTGCAGTAATGTCTTTGTTTGCAGTTCCGTCTTATGCTCTTTTGCACGTGGGAGTCAGCGCCGGTTACGCTTACGCCAATATGGACCAGATGAATAACGCCTGGGAAACAGTTAAAACGGACGCGCAGGAACAGAATATGCCTTCAGAAGTTCAGAAATTCGGAAATTCAATTTTTGTAAATGCAGATTTGGGCATTGGATTATTGCCTATAGTTAATATTGGGCCTCGCGTGGGGCTTCAGTATGTATTGCCCGTTAAAAATTCTGTAAGTTATATTAATCCTTTGGAACCATCAGAAACACTTTCTATGGAAAATACCATCTCGTCAATGCTTATACCTTTAGAACTTGGGGTTTCCGCCAACCTTACCCTGCCTATGCTTCCAATATCCATAACAGTCGGAGGATACGCGGGATACGGCCTGGCATTCGGCCTTGATGAAACAAAAATAACTTCAAATATTGCCGGTAACCAGGAAATAAAATATGCAGTTCCGTATGACGGCGGCGGCTTTATGGCAGATGCAACAGCTGCTGTTGAATGGAACATACTTCCTTTGATAAACCTGAGTTTAAACGCGGGATACAGATACGCTCTGATTGAAAATGTTAATGTCACAAACGAAGTAAAAGACCCGATATCCGGAGACGTGCTTATCAGCGCGGACGAAGAACTTACATCACTTGCCGGAGATAAATTAAAAGTTAATTATACAGGTTTTCTTGTGGGCCTTGGTTTAAATATAAGATTTTAACAATTACGTTAACTCCCGTTCATATAAAAGCGGCAGGGTTTATAAACTCCCTGCCGCTTTTATATTTTTACTTTTGATTTTCACCTGTCATTAATGTTATAATAATATAAATAAAAATTATGGGGGTACAACATGAAAAGATACGCAATACTTTTAGCCGCATTATTACTTATTTCTGTCCCGGCAGCTGTTGCTGCTTCAGAAACACTTCCTGTTGACGCGGATATTCAATCCGGAAAAGTGGGTATTGAAGAAACAAAACCGGCCGCGGAAGAGGCCGAAGCCGCGGAAGAAGCCGAAGAACTTGACACAAAAGGCGCGGAACAGGGAGAGACTTCCCCATCGCTTCCTGACGAAGCAAGCAAATCAATTTATTTTGGCGATGTCCGTTTTTTCGCGGGCTACACAACATTAAACATGGCTGATTATAACAAAATTGCGTCAGAATATAATTTACAGCAGGTTAAATCCGGGCTTTTAGTCGGCGTTGACTTTGGAATAAAAATCCTTCAGTGCCTGTCTGCCGGCACAAGAGTTGAATTTATAAAAGCTTTCGCGGAAGGCACAGGCACCCTGGATAAAATAGATGTTTCTCTGCTTCCTGTAATGGCTGGTTTAACTTACAGTTATTATCTGACTGACCTTGATTTTGTAATTTCTGCCGGCGCTTACGCGGGCTATGCCTGGGCAAACGGCACATTTGAAGAAAATGTGGGCGGAACAGCCAACGTCGCGGAACGCTCTGAAATTTATGGTTCCTGCTTTGCCGCTGATTTTGACCTTAGGCTTGATTACATGATAAACACCGCCCTGTCAGCAGGTATCACCGCGGGTTACAGAATAGCAAACCTGCCTGTCATGAAAGCAAAAGGCGCGTATATAAACAGCGATACCGTTACCACTGCATCAGGAGACGACCTTGCGTTTGATTTCAGCGGGCTTGTAATTGGCGCCGGCGTTTCAATGAATTACTGATGCGTAAATTACAGGATTATTTCAATGGCGCTTTTTAAATCCGAAGAAGAAAAAAAACAGGAATATCTGAAAAAAGGCCTTGAGTATGAAAACAAAAACGAAAATGACAAGGCAATAAAAGAATTTGAAAAAATTCTTAAAATGGATCCGGCTGATGAAGACGCCCTTTTTAACCTGGGTTTTATATTTTCCGATATGCGCCAGTATAAAAACGCCTATGCTATTTTTAAAAAACTTATAAATACCAATCCCAAACATACAGAAGCCTATAACAGCCTTGGCCTTTTATTCGCGCGCCAGGGCAAATACAGCGATTCCCTGTTTGTATATCAGAAAGGAATTGAAAACAACCCTGATGCCGCCCTGCTATATAATAATGTAGGCAACCTGCTGTATGATATGGGGCGTTACGCGGACGCGCTTACAAACTTTAAAAAAGCCGGCGACCTTAATCCGGCTTACAGCGAAAGGCTTTATCACCTTGGAATTGACTCCTTTATTAAAGGCGGCGAAATGGATGATGCCATAAAGAAGCTTGAAGAAGCCGCAAAGAAAAATATGAATAAAGCAAAGACAATGCACGACCTCGGAATGGCTTATCTTGAGCAGCATATGTATGACAAAGCCGTTGCTTCTTTTAATCAGGCCCTTGCCATTGACAATAACTACATTAGCGCCTATATTAACCTTGGTTATGCATACCAGCACAAAGAAAATTATATTCTTGCCATTAAAGCCCTTGAACGCGCCGCGTATCTTAATCCCAAAAACGCCAAACTTTACAATACTATCGGGCTTCTGTATGACAAAATGGAAAATCCGGACACTGCTGTAAAAGCTTACAAAAAAGCCGTGGAACTTGACCCTGCTTATTCCAACGCGCACTATATGCTTGCCCAGATTTATCAGAACAGGGGCAATACGGATAAGGCAATAGCTGAATTTACCACGCAAATACGCATTCAGGAATCCGGCGCGATCGTGGATGACTGCATTTCGCGAATTGCGGATTTAAAAAATGTGGCTGTTGAAGAAGTGCAGAAACTTTTCAGCAGATATATAAAACCGCAGGAAGAAAAAAAGGAAATTAAAACACCGCCGGAGGTTAAGGCAGCTGTTGTGCCGCCTGTGTCTGCGCCGGTTATTAACACCCCTGCCGAAACAGAAGAAGACAGAAGCGATTATATGAAAAAACTTGGCGAGAAAATAAAACAGGAACAGGCCGCCCGCATGGCGGCGGAAACAGCGCCTATTCTACAGAGCGCGCCTGTCGTTTTACCCCCTGTTAATACTTATGACTTTCAGGTAATTGACAGCGGACCGCAGATCGTGGAACTTCCCACTTTTGAAGAGTCCGCACAGGTTAATAACAGTTTTATGCCGGAACCATCAATCCAGGTCATCTCGCTTGAAGGGCCTTCAATATTTGAAACACCCAAACCCCCTGCTTCAGCGCCCGCGCAGAATAACACTTACTTTCCTCCGGAAGCTTACAGGGAAACAATTATAAAAGCCGTGGGATCTGACGCGCCTTTACCCACTGATTCCATGCCCGAATTTAACGAAGCCGCGGTCACAAACCGGCAGATGCCTGTCAAACCGGCAGCACCCGCAAAACCGCCTGCACCAAAAAAAGACGACACTCCCCCGCCGCCCAAAATCACACGCAGTTTCTACTGATTTTCATGATATTTTACAGTTGCCATTGTTTATACCGCGTGATATTCTATAAAAATTAAAGATTAATTGCAGGAGGGTTATCTATATGGGAACAGCTGATTTTCTGTCAGGAACAAAAGGCTTTAAGGATTTAAGCAGGCAGGATATAGACGCTTTAAACACGGTATGCGCCGAAGAAATTTTCAAACCAAATGACACCATTTTTCCGGAAGAAGGCCCCGGGGATAAAATGTACATCTTAAAAACCGGTTCGGTAAAAATAACCAAAAAAATCAAAGGCCAGGAAAATACAATTGCGGTTCTTAATCCCGGGGAATTTTTCGGCGAGATGGCGCTTTTGGACGGAATGCCCCGTTCTGCCGCGGCAAAAACAGCGGGCGATTCCGTGGTGATTTCTATTTCACGCGATCAATACCTGACTCTTAGGCAGAAATTCCCGCAGACAGCATTAAAAATAATTGATATTCTTGTGCGTGTTTTAAGCAATAGATTACGCCAGGCAAACAAAAATCTGGAAGTAATATCTTTCTGGATAGAATAATAATTTAAGATTCAGTTACAAAAACATAGAGGGGCTGGGCCGCATGCGGCGCAGTTACAGGTGAGTATTGTGTTAAGCAAAGTTAAATCCGCATCTATTTTAGGCATTGACGCTTATGAAGTGGAAGTAGAAACAGATATGACCTTCGGTATTCCGGGTTTTTCAATCGTCGGCCTTCCCGATACTTCCGTCAAAGAAAGCAAAGACAGGGTGAAGTCTGCTATTACCAATTCCATGATAGAGTTTCCGCCTAACCAGAAAATAACCCTTAATCTATCCCCTGCTGACCGAAAAAAAGAAGGGCCTTCATTTGACCTGCCCATAGCCATAGGCATTTTAGCCGCCAGCGGCACCTTAAACACGGCTAAACTTGAAAGTTACATGATAACCGGCGAACTGTCGCTTGACGGCTCTATAAACTCCGTTAAGGGCGCTTTATCTATGTCTTTGCTTGCAAAGAACCTTGGCTATAAAGGCATTATAGTGCCCTTTGCCAACGCCGACGAAGCCGCTGTGGTGGAAGGTATTGATGTACTTGCGGTAAAACACTTCAGACAGGTATTTGACTTTTTAAACGGGGAAATTACCCTTGACGCTCATACAATTGACATCACAGAGGTTTTTTCCAGGGCTTCAGTTTATCACATTGATTTTTCAGAGGTTAAGGGCCAGCAGCATGTTAAAAGATCTATGGAAATAGCTGCTGCCGGAGGGCATAACATAATTTTAATCGGGCCGCCCGGTTCCGGCAAAACAATGCTTGCCCGCAGGTTCCCCACTATCCTGCCGGAAATGAATTTAACCGAAGCAATTGAAACCACTAAAATACACAGCGTGTCGGGATACATGCGCGAAAAAACCGCGCTTATCGCAACACGCCCTTTCCGTTCGCCGCACCATACAATTTCTGACGCGGGGTTAATAGGCGGCGGCGCGGTGCCGCGTCCCGGCGAAGTGTCACTTTCACACAACGGGGTTTTATTTCTGGACGAACTGCCGGAATTTAACAGAAACGTTCTGGAAGTTTTAAGGCAGCCGTTAGAAGACGGGCATGTGACAATTTCACGCGCGGCTATTTCAATTACTTATCCGGCAAGATTTGTATTATTTGCCGCAATGAACCCCTGCCCCTGCGGATATTCCACGCACCCTACCAAAAGCTGTTCGTGTACGCCGGCTCAGCGCGAGAAATATATGTCTAAAATATCCGGCCCGCTTCTGGACAGAATTGACATTCATGTGGAAGTCCCGGTAGTGGAATATAACGAGCTGGCGTCAAAAGCAGAGGCGGAATCATCCGCTTCAATACGGCAGCGCGTGAACACCGCGCGCAAAGCACAGGAAAAAAGGTTTGAAAAGTCAGGAGTCTTCTTTAACGCCCACATGGGGCCAAGGCATACAAGAAGATTCTGCCAGCTTGACACAGAGTCGCAGGCATTATTAAAAACAGCCATAGAAAATTTAGGTTTATCCGCCCGCGCTTATGACCGCGTCCTGAAAGTGTCCCGCACAATTGCGGATTTAGAGGGCGCGGAAGATATTACATCCACACATATCGCGGAGGCAATTCAATACAGAAGCCTGGACAGAGAGCATTGGAAAGCCGGGGTGTAAAGATGGGATTAGATAATAATAAAATCATACTTCCCCACGGCGGGTATCAGAAGCTAAAGTCATTCCAGATGTCCGAAATAGTATACGATGCAACCGTAAAGTTCTGTGAAAGATTTGTCAGTAAGTTTTCACGGACAACAGACCAAATGATTCAGGCGGCAAGAAGCGGCAGACAGAACATTGCCGAAGGCAGCATGGCGTCAGGGATTTCAAAAGAGACCGAAATTAAACTGGTTGGCGTAGCCAGGGCAAGCCTTGAAGAACTGCTGCTTGATTACCAGGATTACTTAAGGCAGAACGGGCTAAAGCTGTGGAATAAAGATAATAGCAGTGCAATTGAAATACGCAGGCTGGGAAGCCTGCCGGATAGGTCCTATATGACATATAGGACCTATGTAGAGCAGTCAACACCAGAAACCGCAGCCAACACCATCATCTGCCTTATCCACCAGACTAACTACCTTCTTGACCGACAATTAAGGCAATTAGAAGAAGCCTTTGTTAAACAAGGAGGCCTGCGGGAAAGAATGTATCAGGCAAGGCAAAAAGAACGGCAGAAATGACACCTTTAATTATCCAATAACCACTTCCACCATATGTTCTATTCTGTCGTCAACAAGCGGGATGGATAAATCCTGCTGCGCGTTGCCGTCAACAGTTACCGATAATATTTTATCTTCTTCCGCTGACCTTTGAATTGATATGTGATAAAAAGTTTCCCGAAAGCGGTAATGAACCTTAAACGACTGCCATTCTTTTGGAAGGCACGGTTCAAAATACAGCCGGTCTACTTTTAGCTGAATTCCCAGCAGTTTTTTGACAATAAGCTGATACATCCACGAAGCAGAACCTGTATACCATGTCCAGCCGCCGCGGCCTGTGTTGGATTCAACACCGTACACATCAGCGGCCATAATAAACGGTTCCACCTTATATACATCAGATTTTTCCGCCGTATCGCTGTGTCTGATGGGGTTTATTAAGTTCAACAGTTCCCACGCCCGTTTTCTGTCTTTTAACCCGGCAAATGCCATTACAGACCAGACAGCCGCGTGTGTATACTGTCCGCCGTTTTCCCTTACGCCCGGCACATACCCCTTTATATAACCCGGATTATTCGTAATTTTATCAAAAGGCGGGGTAAAAAGTTTTATCAGCATACCCTGCCTGTCAACAAGCAGTTTATCCACGCTTTCCATTGCTTCTTTTGCCCTTGCCGGATCTGCCGCACCGGAAATAACGGCCCATGACTGCGGAATAGAATCTATACGGCACTCTGTATTTAACGAAGAACCCAGCGGCTCTCCATTGTCAAAATAAGCCCGCAGATACCACTTTCCATCCCACGCGTTTTTATCTATATTTTTAGAAAGCTTTGCGGCTTCTTCAAGGCATTCATCGGAAAAAGTTTCATCTCCGTGCTGCTTTGCCATTTGCGCCATAGACATAAGTACCTTATGCAGAAAGAATGCCAGCCAGACACTTTCGCCTTTTCCGTCTTTACCAACCAGATTCATACCATCATTCCAGTCTCCGCTGCCAATAAGCGGAAGCCCGTGTATTCCGTATCTTAAAGCGTGCCTGACTGCCGCAACACAATGTTCATAAAGAGTTCCCCATCTTTCTGATACCCCGGGCATTCCGTAATACGACTCTTCATCGGGATTTACCTGCGGCCCATGCAGAAAACGCACTTTTTCATTTAATACTCCCGTATCTCCGATTTCCATAACATATACAGAAGCAACCAAAGGCAGCCATAAATAATCATCAGAACACTTTGTTCTGACGCCCCTTCCTGACGGCGGATGCCACCAGTGCTGCACATCGCCTTCTACAAATTGATGAGCGGCAAAAGTAAGCAGCTGTTCCCTTATCATTTCCGGATGTGAATGCATAAGCGCCATGACATCCTGCAGCTGATCCCTGAAACCATACGCGCCGCCGGACTGATAATAACCGCTGCGCCCCCACAAACGGCAGCTTATTACCTGATACTGCAGCCAGCCGTTCACAAGAAAGTTAACTGAATTATCCGGCGTCTCAACATAAATTACGCCAAGGCTTCTTTTCCAGTGTTCCCAGACACTCTCAAGTTCTTTATGTACTAATGCCGAACCGTTGTAACGCCGAAGTATTTCACGCGCTTCGTCAGGGCTTTTACCTGAACCAAACAAAAATACCGTTTCTTTTTCTTCGTTATCATTTATTTCAAATTTAACCTGAGCGCTTAAACACGGGTCATATCCGGCGCCGGTTTTACCCGACAGCCTGTCTTTAAACATCGCAGCCGGAGAGCCCATAGACCCGTTTCTTCCAAGAAATTCATTCCTGTCGCCGGTAACAAAACGGGCGGTCTCACTTGTATCAAGAAATACAACCCTGTCAGGAAATTCTTTATTGTAATGGTTATAAGCAAGCATCGCTCCGCTTTTTGAATCAACTTCTGTAATTATATGCATATGATATTTATCCCTGTGCGTCCCCATTACAAGTTCATTATATGACGTGACTGACAGGCTTCGTTTACGGCCCGAATAGTTTTTAATTTTCAGAACACAAAACTTTACCGGATGTTCCAGCGAAACAAAAACTGTCAGTTCTGATTCTATGCCATTTTCCCTGTGCTGAAATACGCTGTAACCAAAACCATGCCTTGACACATAACCTGTTTTTCCTGACGCGGGAAGCGGTGTAGGCGACCAGAAACGCCCGGATTCCTCGTCACGGATATACATTGCTTCCCCGCAGGCGTCTATAACAGGGTCGTTTTTCCACGGAGTCAGACGGAACTCGTGGGCATTCTCGCTCCAGGTATAAGCGCTTCCGCTTTCCGATATGACAGTGCCAAAATTTTTATTTGCCAATACATTTGCCCATGGCGCCGGTGTTCTTTTTCCGGGCGCTGTATTTATGACGTACTCCCTGCCGTCACGGGTAAACCCTCCCAAGCCGTTAAAATATTCCAGGTCTTTACGCTCGCCGATGCCTTCATCCTCTTTTTCAAGACTAAACCTTTTTACAACACTTAACATCGGGCGCTGGGGCCTTATGTGCGACATGCGCTCTATCTGTTCTGCCAGCGTTCCGCCCCTGTCCGTGATTATTATCCTGGCAACGGCCTGCATAAGCACTTTATCTTCTTCTGACATCTGATCCGCACGCCTTAAAAATATGCCGCCGGGCTGATTTGACATACCGGCGCCGTTTTTTGATATCAGGCTGTTTATTTTTTCACTCATGTCATCCCTGTAAACCGAATGATCTTCATTCCAGATTATAAGGTCAACCCTTAACCCTTTCATGCGCCAGTATGAATGTGCCTGCACAAGGCGGTCTATTATATCTATATTTTCCGGATCCTCCACCCGCACAAGCACTATGGGCAGATCTCCGGAGATGCTGTAGCCCCATAAATCCGGCTGACCCCTTAGGTTCTTTTTAAGTATGCTTGCCGCCGCTCGCCACGCCGGATTAGCATATACAATAGCGCCGGCAAGACGGCCATAAAGCTGGGCATCCGCTTCCGTGGCGTTTATCTGCTGCAGCGCCACCTGCCCATGTGTCCAGGACAGATTAAAAACCCTGTCAGCAAGATTGCGGTCCCTGTATTTTTCTATCAGTTTTTTCGCTTCTTCCATGCTGCCGCATACAGCCGTAACATAATCAACAACAGCCGATTCCTGAGAATCAATCTCCACGCTGCCGCGTATGGATATTATCGGGTCAAGCACCGCCCCTTCACTGTCTGAAAGGACTCCGTTATCATGCATTGCCGCGGGATCTGCCGGAGTTCCGCCCCGCCCTATAAATTTGCCGCGGTCAGTCTCATATGAAGCCGGCGCGGTGGAATTCCCATGGACCGCCATAAGGTGTAAAATAAATGGGTAAGCTTCATCCTGAGACCGCGGCCTTCTGCCGCAGATTATCGCCTGATACGGCTTTATAATTTCAGTCCGTATAAAAAGATTACTGAAAGCGCTGTGCGCCTGATCCGCTTCCGGATAATTAAGCACCGCTTCCGCGTAGCTGGTAAATTCCAGCTGACGTTTATCACGCGACCTGTTGGTAATGGTAATCCTGCGCAGTTCCGCCTCGTCTTCCGGCGACACGACAATTTCCGTATGCGTATCTATATTATAATCGCGCCTTTTAAATTCAGCGCGTGATTGTGAAAAAACCGCTTCATAATTTCTGGATTTTTTAAGCGTAGGCTGATGGGCGGCAGACCAGAAATCTCCGGTCTGCTTATCCCTAAGGTATACAAATGTCCCCTCGTTATCCAGCGCCGCGTCTTCACGCCATCTTGTTACCGCTATATTTTTCCATCTGCTGTATCCGGCGCCGGCATTTGTCACCATAACGCTGTATTTTCCGTTTGATAAAAGGTGTATTTCCGGCGTAGGAGTATCGGGATTTGTAAAAACGCGTAACAGCGCCTCCCTTTCTTCCACCTGCCTAAGCGGCCCTGTAATCTCCGTATCATAAAGAAAAGGCACATCCGCCGGAATCTTTTCCTGCAGCAGAAGTTCTGTGGCTTTAAACATCGGGTCTGCCAAAAAGCGCCTCTGCATGGGCCTGTCTAAAAGGACATAAGCAAAAGACAGAAACGACATACCCTGATGATGCGCCATGTAAGATTTTACAACCGCGTAATTTTCATCCGTGGCAAGCCGGGCCGGCGTGTAATCAATTGCCTCATAAAAACCGTATTCCCCTTCAAATCCATTATCTTTCAGCAGCTGCAGATTCTCACAGGCCTTTTCGGGTTCTACCATTAAAGCCATGGCAGACGCATACGGCGCAATCACAAGGTCTTCCGATAGCCCCCTTTTAAAACCTGAATCCGGCACCCCAAAAGAACGGTACTGATAAGCCATTGAGATGTCAACTTTATTATACCCGGATTCCGATATACCCCACGGCACTTCATTACGCCTTGCGTAGTCTATTTGTCTCATTACTATAGCTTTATAAGTCCTGTTAAGCAGCGTACCTTCATAATCCGGCATTACAAGAAGAGGCATCAAATATTCAAACATGGACCCCCCCCATGATACCAGTACAGGATCTCCGCCGCGCTTTGACAAAAGCCTTCCAAGCATGAACCAGTGTTCCTGAGGCACGCTTCCCTGGGCTATGGCGGTATAACTTGCCAGGCGCGATTCTGACGCCAGAAGGTCATAGCACGAAGCGTCAGTTTTTCTCTCGCCCGCGTTATATCCTATGTGAAACAAATGCTTGGACTTATTATAAAGAAAATCATATTCCACATTTGACATTTCACCGCACGAAAGAGCCAGTTCTTCAATCAGGGCTATTCTCTCGCACGCTCTTGTCCCTGCGGTTGTGATTGCATTTTTAAGCAGCAGCAGCCACTCTGTTTCGGCTTTGTTATCTTTATTAAATTCAAGTATCTGATTTATCACAGGCATAAGCTTTAATTCCAGCCGTGCCGCGTCATTAAGCACGGGTATCGTGTCAAGATGCCGTAATTCTTCCCTTAAAAAATTTAATATTTCTTTCTGTTTATCATCATCCTTATCCCACATCCCCGGAATTTCAGTCGGAAGCTGTATCCATGGCGCCATATAAACCATATCTTCAAGGCAGTGATAACACTGCCTTTCAAAAGCCATACCCCATTTTTTCGTTTTTACAAGGCCTAAAAATTCCAGATCAATAATCATTTTGGAACACTCCGCGGATAACTGCCGTAAAAGCATGTGTAATTCCTGAAGTGTTTCAGGCACAGATGAAAGCTTATCACCCAGCCTGTTGATTCTCGCTTTTACCCTTTCAAATGTTTCTCCGGCTGCGGCGCCCATATTTCTAACCGGCTCTTTATGACTTTCTTTAATCACGTCAAGCGTATCCGACAGGCCGTCAATTATTTTTAATGATATAATTTTCTCACCGCGCATTTCAAAAAGGCCGGAGCGCATAACCAGTAAATTGCCTGTAAGATTTCCGCTGTCAACAGAAGAGACATATAAGGGAAGCAGCGGTTTTAAAGTCTCTGTGCTGTACCAATTGTAAAAATGGCCCCTGTATTTCTCCATCGCGCTCATGGTTCCAAGTGTTTTTTTTGTCCTGTCAAGCATTGCCCCCATTGAAATGTATCCAAAATCAAATGCCGTAAGATTGGATAAAAGAGAAAGCCCGATATTTGTGGGAGATGTCCTGCGTGCGGCTGCTCCCAGCGGTTCTTCCTGAAAATTATCCGGCGGCAGAAAATTATCGCGGGCGGTTACAAATTCTTCAAAAAATCTCCAGGTTTTTCTCGCGCACATCCTTAAAAACCGTTTCTTAGATAAGGATAATACATCGCGCCGCAAAGAAGCCGGCCTGCTGATAATATAAGCGATTAAAGGTGAAACCATCCATGAAATAATGATTATAAACGCCGGCAGGTCCGATTTTATGCATCCCGATACCGCGCATAACAGCGCCGTAAACGGAGCGGCAATCATTTTCCTTATATAATCAAACGCGGCCATATTTCCCGCAAGTTCCGTTTCCGCAAAAGTATTCCATTCCAGAAGTTTCCTGCGCGTTATAAACTTCCGCCAGAAAGTGGTAACTACCGCAGCGATATTATAATACGCTTCATAAACTATAAAAACAAAAGAAAGCAGAAACTGCAAACCGCGGTCCGCCAGCGAAACATACAGCGCTGACATATGGGATTCTATCGTTATGCCTTCCGGTTTTTTTCCTATGTCATACAAAAGTTTAAGCGCGATGGGAAGCCCGGAAAACAATATAATAAAAACGGTCCATGGCCATGAGATTTCAAGCAGCAGCCAGCCGGATAAAAACAACATAAAAACAGAAACAGGCACAAGGCTGCGCCTTAAGTTATCAAGTATCTTCCACTGCGACAGAAAAGACAGCGGGTTTTTAACCTTTTTACCGTCAAAACCCGGCACCTTTGAAAAAAGCCATTGTGTTATCTGCCAGTCGCCCCGTATCCAGCGCCGCCTGCGGCTTACGTCTTTAAGATATCCTGTAGGATACTTTTCATGAAGTTCAACTTCTGTCACAAGCGCGCAGCGGGCATAACACCCTTCAAGCATATCGTGGCTAAGAATAAGATTTTCGGGCAGCCGGTCTTTTAGGCACTTTTCAAAAGCGTCAACATCATAAAGCCCTTTACCTATAAATGACCCTTCAAAAAAAAGATCCTGATACACATCCGAAACTGCTTTTGTATAAGGGTCAATTCCCGTTTCGCCGCCAAAAATTTTCACAAAAGCTGACGGATTTTCCCCGGGATAACCGGATTCCACCCTTGGCTGAAGAATTCCGTACCCGGATACCACCCGTTTTTTACTTTCATCATATACCGGCTGATTCAACGGATGACAAATAATGGATACCAGATTTTTAACCGCGTCTCTGGGCATCCTGGTGTCTGTATCAAGTGTAATTACATATTTAACGTCCTGCAAATACTGTACATCGCCTTTTATAACGCTGAATTTATCTTTGCCATTGCCCCTGAGAAGCAGGTTTAATTCAGAAAGCTTGCCTCTTTTTCTTTCGTATGCCATCCAGAGTTTTTCACGGGGATTCCATTTGCGGTTTCTGTGAAAAAAATAGAATATTTCGCCGTCCCTTCCGGGGTATTTGTTATTTAATTTTTCTATACCTTCGGTTACACAGGATAACAACTCCTCATCTTCCGGCATAGATTCCCGCAGCGCATCCTTAAAATCAGTCAGCAGCGCGTAATTTATCAGAGGGTCTTTATTTGCAAGATAACTGACTTCCAGATTTTCTATAAGTGATTTAAT
>JAFGWA010000116.1 GCA_016937715.1 Candidatus Goldiibacteriota bacterium | reverse complement strand
GCCCCACCTTGCACTGCTTATATGGGGTATTTCTTTGGGCGGAAAAAAACTTAGCGTTTTAATTTTAAGCGCGGCTGCAATATGCATGGGGCCTGTGCTGCAGCTTACCACCAGCGATGACATCCCGATTAACGCGGCAAAATCCCTTACATCCATCGTTTCATCAAGAATCTTTATCCTTTTATCTTTAACAGAACCCGCGCCTGCTTTAATCATAATTTCTTTTTCTGATGCCGCGCCGGTTATAAGTACATCCGCTCCCGTTTCAACAGAAATCAGCGAAGCAATCTCCGCGTATTTTTCCGGGCTTAAGTTCCATGCCGAACCTTTACTGCCGGGATGAACTATTACAAACCGTTCTTTTAATCCAAGTTTTGCTGATACCTGTGCAGCCCTGTCTTTTTCTTCTTTTGTAGGAAAATAGTAATAGCCTGCCGCCTGCTTTTCGCCAAGAAACGGCGCCAGCATAAGGTTGTAATCGGCTTCATGTTTATCCGATTTTTTTCTGCTTATATTTATTCTTCTGTTAAAAAAAAGAGGCGAATACCACCGCCTTGAAGTGCCGTAAATTTCTTTTATTCCGCTTTTTTTCAGCATCCGCGCGATTTCAAAACGGGGATAAGCGCATATTGCAAGGTCAAAACCGCGGCCTTTTATGGACGTCTGGACAAACTTAATATTTTCTTTATTATAATAAATTATCCCTTTTACGTCGGGATTGTTTTCCAGAAGCGTTCCCGCGTACAGTCCCGCAAGCACATATGTTTCATATCCTGCCGCGGCCAGTTCGTGAATAAGGGGTGTGGTAAGTAATAAATCACCTATTCCGTCCGTACGGCATACCAGTACTTTTTTCATTAATCCCCCGTTTTTATGTCAATACCCGATACCGGCTTTTACTTATTATTACCGTATCTTTCAACTATTGTCTTAATTACATCCTTTGTAGAATGATTTTTCTTATCACCCACAATTACTATCTTTATCCCAAGCTCTTTTGCTATATCCTTTTCAGGCACTGTATCTTTTGTATAATCAGTGCCCTTTGCGTGATAATCGGGCTTTATTATCCTTAAAGTTTTTTCCACTGTCTGTTCGCCAAAGACGGTCACATAATCCACAAACTCAAACGCGGCCATAAGTTCCGCCCTGTCGCGCTGATTTACAAGCGGCCTGCCTTTGCCCTTTAACTTTCTGACTGACGCGTCCGAGTTTAAACCCAGTACAAGAATATCGCCTTTTGCTTTGGCACCGCGCAGAAACCGCACATGTCCCACGTGAAGAATGTCAAAACAGCCGTTGGCAAATACAATTTTCTTACCCTTTTTTTTCTGCTTCGCGGCAATAACCGCTATCTTTTCCCTTGTCATTATCTTAGTCGGCATTTTTAAGCTCCCTTTTTAATTCTTCCGCCGTAATTGTCGCTGTACCGCGCTTCATTACCACCACGCCGCCTGCCACATTTGCCGTTTTTGCGGCATCCGTAAGCGATGAATTACACCCAAGAGATAACGCCACAACAGAAGACACCGTATCGCCCGCTCCGGATACATCCACTATTTCATCCGTACCGTGCGCCGCGATAGAGGTAATTTTCCCTTTTTCAAAAATCATCATCCCTTTGCTGCCCCGGGTCACTATCATCCCTTTTGCCTTCATGGCATCTGAAAGTTTTCTGATTATTTTCGTCACGCTTTTGTCGTCGTATTTTTCTATTTCTACCGCAGGGCCTGCTTCGGTTTCATTTGGCGTGGCTGCCGATATGTATTTATACTTTCTTAAAGCGTATCGGGAATCCACTATTACTTTTGCCCCGGCTTTTGCCGCGGAATTAATGTATTTTATTATTCCGTCGGTAATCATACCGCCGCCATAATCCGAAACTATTACAGCACAGACAGAAGGTAATAACCTTTTAATATTTTCAATTACCTTTTTTTCCATCTCTTTTGAAATCCCGTTATCGCTGTACCTGTCAATTCTTACAATCTGCTGTTTTACGGTGTGCACGCTTCCCGCCATAACGCGCGCTTTTACAGGTACTGTATATTCATCGATCCTTACAATGCCGGAAATATCTATTCCTTTTTCCTTCATAAGGTCAAGCAGTATGTCCGAATACCTGTCAGTACCCGCAACCGACACCGGCACAGGCACCGCGCCAAGGTCGGATATATTCATAACAGGGTTTGCCCCGCCGCCTGCCACATAGGTGCTTTTTGTGTGCCTTAATATAAGAACGGGCGCCTCTCGCGAGATGCGCTCTGTTTCGCCGTAAATGTATTCATCAAGGATAAAATCCCCAAGTACAAGCACACGCTTGCCGCGGAATTTATCCACAAGGGCTGTATATTTTTTCATTTGTCCTCCGTCTTTATTCCGGCTGTTATCTTTTTAGCCGCAGAGTAAAGGTTTGCCGAGATAATATCGGGCCTTGTCTTTGGTTCAATTTTTAATGCCTGTTTCTTCCCTTTGCCGGTAAGTACAAGTACGGTTTTTGTCCCGGCATTTTTTCCAAGTTTAACATCGGTCAGTTTATCGCCTATTGACCAGCTTTGTTTCAGGTCAATTTTGAATTTTTTAACAGCCATATCTATCATACCCGTTTTGGGTTTGCGGCATTCGCAGTCTTTTCTATATTTTTTAACTTCAGCGTCAACGTGGTGCGGGCAGTAGAAATACGCGGCTATTTTTACGCCGTGCGCGGCTAAAAGTTTATCCATATATTTGTGCGTGGCCTTTACAAAATCCTCGCCGTAAAAACCGCGCGCCACGCCGGATTGATTTGTAAGTACAATGAGTTTGAACCCGCTGTCCTGCAGCAGTTTTAAACCCTTAACGCTGTTTTTATAGAAACGGAACTTTTTAAGGTCGCTTAAATAACCCGGGTCATGAATTATGTTCCCGTCCCTGTCAAGAAAGACTGCTTTGTTCATTAAGTACTCCTGATAAATTTATCCAATAAACTATTATCCCATATCCCATAACCAAACAAACTACCGCGGGCTAAAGACCCGCGTCTACCGGAACAAAACATACTACAACCGCTCTATTCAAATGTCCCTGCATCTTCGCTCGTAAACTCGCTTCATCGCCGGGATTTCCGCTCGCAGGCTCGCTACAACCGCATCCTGAAAGGGTGCGCCTACCGGTACTAAACCAAGCATCCAAGCATCTAACCTTCCAAGCATCTAAATTACTCGTGCAGTTTAAACTGCATATTATAAAGTTTTGTATATATCCCATTTTTGGCAAGCAGTTCTTCATGTCTGCCTTCTTCTTTTATGACACCGCCGTCAATTACAACTATCTTATCCGCGTTCCTTACCGTTGATAATCTGTGGGCTATGACAAATGTGGTCCTGTTTTTCATAAGGTTATTTATCGCGTCCTGCACCAGAATTTCTGATTCACTGTCAAGAGATGACGTGGCTTCATCCAGAATAAGAATAGGAGGATTTTTAAGTATAGCCCTTGCAATAGCAAGCCTTTGCCTCTGTCCTCCGGACAGCCTTACACCCCTGTCGCCTATCATGGTTTCATACGCTGCAGGCTGCTTGACTATAAAATCATGCGCGTTGGCAGCTTTTGCCGCGTCTAAAACTTTTGTTTCGTTTATTTCCCCGTCCCCGTAGGCAATATTCGCCTTTATAGTGTCATTAAAAAGTATTGTTTCCTGCGTTACTATTCCTATCAGTTTGCGCAGCGCTTCCTGTTTTATGTGCCTGATATCGGTTCCGTCTATTTCTATAACGCCTTCATGCGGGTCATAAAAACGCGCAAGAAGGTCTGCAGTGGTGCTTTTACCCGAACCTGACGGCCCGACAACGGCAAAAACCTGGCCTTTTTTTATTTCCAGATTAATTCCTTTTAATACATCTTCCCCCGGATTGTACGCGAATTTTACATTGTTAAAAGTTATGCTGTTTTTAAATTCAGGATATTCCTTTGCCCCGGGCAGGTCGTTAATTTCCGGCTTGGTATCAAGTATTTCAAATACACGTTCCCCCGCGGACAGCGCCTGCTGGATTACATTATTCATATCATTTAATTTTTTTACCTGCGGATATAATCCGGTAATGGCCGCTATGAAAGCAAAAAACGTCCCTGTGGTAAGCGTGCCGTTAATAACAGCTGACCCTGCCACAAAAATTATAGCCGCGATGCCAATGGCACCTATGGTTTCCATTGTGGGCGACGACAGCGAAGAAGCGCGGACTCCTCTCATTGTATAGTCAAAAAACCTCTGCAGGTCCGAATTAAAACGTCTGCGTTCATACTCTTCCATGCCAAATGCTTTTACTATCCTGATTCCGTTAAAACTTTCATTTAAAACAGCGGTGATATCACCCATTTTTTCCTGAGTGCCGCGCGCCGCAGCTTTCATTTTTTTGCCAAACTGAATAATAGGAAGCACAGCTATAGGAAAAACAATAATAGCCATTAACGCAAGAAACCAATTCAAATAAAAAAGAAGGCTTACAAGGCCGATAATGTTAAGGACGCTGCCTATAAGATTGCCAAGCACATTGGCCACCGCGCCCTGCATAAGAGTGACGTCATTGGTGATACGGGAGATAAGCACTCCCATTTTTTGATTGTTAAAAAATCTCATTGAAAGGTTGGTGATGTGCCTGTAAAGCGAATTGCGCATGTCCCAGATTATCTTATTTCCTATCCAGTTTATAAGATATCCCTGAATATACAGAAACACACCTTTCAGAGCGTAAATTAATATAACCGCGATCGGAAGCAGCCGTATGTATTTTAACGCTTCTGCCTTGTCAGGATTGGCAAGAATCTTATCAATTACGGGCTTTATAACGTAAAAAGAAGCCGCTGTAAGCCCCGCGGTAATGACCATAACACATAAAGCAATTATAATACGGGCAAGATATGGCTTCACATATTGCAGCATTCTAAGGTATGTTTTCATGCGTCTCCAAAGGTAAAGTAATATAAAACAAGCAATAATGTTATTATTTTATATGATTTTAAGGCTGTAAGCAAGAAAAACAAACAGAAAACCCGATAGAACAGGTTAAGTTGCCGCTAATTATTAAAAAAGGGTTATGTGTGTTTTTTCAGAAGCGCCGCGCAAAGTAACTGTGTATACATCAATACAGATTTAATGCAGCGCCGGCAGATTCGTATATGCCGCTAGTTCCCGGCCGCCAATGACGTTAACCTAACCCGCGATTTCAGGCTTGTTTGCCTGCAAGATTACCAATTTGCGGCGCGAACTGAAAAAATATACATAACCCTTATAAAATCAACTGCCGCGGGCTAAAGACCCGCGTCTACCAATACAAATCCCAACCAACTGCCGCCCCCTAAAAAAATACACATGCCCAAAATTAAAAAAGAGCCGGACAGCGTAAATGCGATGGCAACGCCCGCATTTAAGCAGCCATCCCTACAAATTCAAATACATCAAACAAAAACGAGGCGCAATATATTGCGCCTCTACATTATTAAAACAAATAACTGCTTAACAGACAGTGTCCTTTGTAACAACCCCGTCTTCCAGGACAACCACCCTTTTGGCGTGTTCCATGACGCGCTGGTCGTGGGTGGAAAATACAAATGTCACGCCGTGTTCTTCGTTCATGTGCTTCATGATAGCAAGAATATTCAGGCCGTTTTCCTTGTCAAGGTTTGCCGTAGGTTCGTCCGCAAGGACAAGTTTGGGGTTTGTTATAAGCGCGCGCGCGACAGCTATACGCTGGCGCTGCCCGCCGGACAGTTCGTCGGGCTTATGCCCCACAAATTCCTGCAGACCCACATCTTCTATAATATCCGCTACCCTTTTCTTTCTTTCTTCAGCTTTCACTCCCTGTATAATAAGCGGGAATTCAATATTTTCCGATACGTTAAGCACCGGTATTAAGTTAAACGTCTGAAAAATAAAACCAATCCTGTCCCTTCTTAACTCTGTTGCATGTTTGTCGCTAAGTTTGGAAACATCGTGGTCGCCAAAAAGTTTTACAAGCCCGCTTGTAGGCGAATCAAGGCACCCTATAAGATTTAAAAGGGTTGTCTTGCCCGAACCTGACGGCCCCACAATAGACATAAACTCTCCCTCTTTAACGTTAAGGTTAACGCCTTTTAACGCGGACACAGTCGTCTTTCCCAGCTGATAATCTTTCTTTGCATCTTTAATTTCAATTATATTTCCCATTTTTTCACCTCTTAGAAGTATGCATTAAACTTCAGATTTAAAACCGACCGCACCGGATTTAACAGCACTCCCTGCGCGCTTCTTGAATCGCAGAAATTGTATAAAAGTTCCGCGGTAAAACCGTAATTTTCAGATGGATTCCACGTTAACGCCGGAAACGCGTAAACCGCGCCGTCATCCGCGCCGTAAATACCGGCGGCTGTTAAAGTAATTGTATCAAGCCAGGTATAACTTAAACTTGCCCCCGCGTAATTGCGTTTTGGCCACGCCATAAGCCCGCGGGAAATTCCCATATATGAATCACTATCCAAAACCTCCGCGGCAGCTTCGGCATAATCCGCGTTGTTCAATCCCCAGCCGTTATAATAATACTCCACGGAGATAAAAAATGAATCAGAGAGCCTTTTTGAAAGCCCGGCTGTTATGCCCAGCTTGAACTTACCGGTGTCACGCGGTTTTAAAACATGCATCACATTAGGCGCGTTTGACAAATATCTTATTGCCGCGCCTTCCAGATTAACTACAAAAATATCCGCGTCCCAGGATATTGCAGCACCAACGCTTTCAACATAATCATTCAGGTACGCGCCGTTTATAAAGATATCGGCAGTACCCACAAGTTTATACAGCTGAAAGGCATATGATATGCTGTTTTCAAGCGCCCCTTCATCATCGGCAGACACTGCCGATACAATTACCGACGGCGTAAAGAATTCACCGGAGTATTCAAGCCTTGCGCTGTAAGTGCCTTCCACCGTACCTTCAGGATCAAGCGCGTTTTTAGGTAGCTGCAGGACATCGGAAGGATTCCACATATACCCTGTGCCCCATCTTACCCGCTGTTTTCCAAATGACGCGGTAAACGGCCCGTTTGACAGGCCCGCGTACGCGTAATTAACAGCTGTGCTTACACTGTTTTCATTTAACTTCATCTCGCCGTTAAAATTCAATTTTACATCATCAAGTTCTTTTGTAAGGGTCAGCTCCGCTTTCTGTTCAACAGCAGATACAGGCGTCTGCGGGATTACATAAGGCCCGCTTATTAAAGCCTGCCTGTAATAACCCCTTAAATAGGAACTTTCCAGTTCCAAAGACATGTCAAAATCAGCCGCGTTTACACCCGCTGCAGGTATTAAAACCGCTAATAAAAATAGAAACCTTTTCATTGTTACCTCCAAAATATTAACCTCTTAAATATCCTGAATAAATAATGTTTTTTATTTTGCCATCTGTGTCTGGTCAAACTTGTAATCAGGCAGCGACTTTAATTCTTCCATGGATATAAAATCCACTTCCGTATAAGCTCCCCTCTCAAGGACATCTTCCATTTTCATGTGAAGCGGCCTTTTTAATCCCGCCATTTCCCCCACTTTGTCAAAAGTCATTTTTTTCATAAGTTTGCCGGACATACCGAAATAAGAAGCCTCGGTCGGCACCATAAGCGCCCTGTTTACCCAGATTTCAATTCTTGCGTAAGCCACATCCGGCCTTTTTGCCGTAAGTTCAAGCAGGTATAAATCGCCTTTGTTATCCTTTATAACCGGTTCATAGTCATCCGCCATCGTGGAATTCATAAGGTCTTCATTACTGAAAGAGCTGCCCATAAAAGAATCCTTTTTGCTCAAGCGCACAGGCCTGGACACAGCCGGCACATACATCCATAAATTATCGCCTGTCATAAGTATCTTTTTTCCTTTATCCCTTGCAGGCGCCGTAATTTCCATAAGCGCTTTATCCGTGCCTTTGGAGTGGATAAGATACGTGTAGGACAAAGCTTTCCTGCCCGGCCTTATAGTCTTCATACTCATTACCGATTTAAAAATCTTTGGATACAAAGAGTCATCCGTGGATTTTAAAAGTTCTTTTGCAAGCTCTTTTGAATATTTCGCGTCAGCGGCAAAAAGCCCGGATGCCGCAAGCAGCACTGCCATGACAAACAGTAATTTTTTCATAAAGTCCTCCATTATAGTTTTTTCATTAAACCCGCGCTTACTTAACGCCTCTTTTTAACGCGTGTATTATATCCGTCTTTGCGGCGCGCGAAGCGGGAAACCACGCCCCGAAAGCCGCCGAAATAATGCATATCAATCCCGATATAAGCCAGTCAAACGGCTCGCTTATCGCCTTCATCACAGGGTCAAAAGGCATGGACAATTCTTCCATTCCTTTACCGCTCATATCTATTCCTGTCACATTCATCTGATATACCAGAGGAAGTACAAGCAATCCTCCCACTATTACGCCAATCATGCCAAGTATCAGCCCTTCCACAAGAAACATATTTTTTATCTCTTTTTTCTGCATTCCAATAGCCCTTAATGTCCCTATTTCCGCCGTGCGTTCAAACACGCTTATGGTAAGCGTGTTTACAATTATAAAAAAAGATAAGAATATCAGAATTGCAAAAATAATCGAATAAACAACCAAGTCCTGCTGGATGGCAAAAATTATTTCCGGAGCTTCTTCCGCCCAGTCGCGCACGATAAGCGAAGGATACTTATTCCGGAGTATTTCCTGTATCTCTTTTTTAGCCTGCGCCGTGTACTTTTTATTTTCAAGGGCGATTTTAATTTCCGTCGCCGCGCCGTTCATGTTCAAATAATCCGAAGCGAAATCAAAAGGCACAACCGCAACATTTTTTTCCATATACTCAAAACCGGCGGAATATATGCCCTTAACTTCCGCGTCCACCAGGTTATTTGAATTATCCTTTGTCCTGGCGTAAATCATCATGGTGCCGCCGGGTTCAACCTGCATCAGCTGTGACAGTTTCTTTCCTATATATATTCCTGCATTATTACCCAGCGCCGTACCTGACACTTTATCGTAAGCGCTTGTCACTTTCTTTTCACTTTCATAATCTATTCCCATAAACATCATACCCGTTTTCTTGCTGCCGCTGCTAAGCGTACCGTTGCTTACTATATGCTTGGCAGCACCTTTAACCCTGCCCACCTTAATAATATCTTCTATAACTTCATCGGGGTTGCTTATGGCTATATCAAGCGGCATGCGCTTTTTGTCTTCAATATAACCTTCTTTATATATTTTCAAATGGCCCACCTGTAAATCTATTGTCTTGTCTATCATCATGTTATACTGCCCGCGGACCAGCCCTAAGACAAATATAAGCGCGATCATATTTACGGAAAAAGTCATCGCATTGAAAAACGTGCGCCTTTTGTGTTTAATAACGTTAAAAAATGCCATCTTTAAAGTTTTTTTGTTCATTCAAGCACCCTCAGTATCTCTACAGGTTTTCTGCGCGCTGCCGATAAAGCCGGATACAGCGAAGCTGCCACAGATATAAGCACACCGGTCACAAAAACAGCGGCTGCCGATTCAAATGTAAGCGCCGTTCCTATCATCGCGTCTATCCCTCCCATACTTTCCATCATATCCCCCATTTTTTCATAATTGATGGGGTGCTTCTGAAAATAAGCCACAATCGCGACAGAGGGCAGCATGCCCGCCGCCGTCCCTATAAGGCCAAGCGCGAAAGATTCCGATAAAATCATAAGTACAAGCTGCAGCCTGGACACGCCCATGGCGCGCAGTACGCCGAATTCCGGCATCCTTCCCATTATATTCATAAGGAAAGAATTAACTATGCCGAAAGCCGCGGCCACAAGAATAATGGCGCATATAATAAACGTCGCCACATCCATGGACTGAAAAGCATATACAAGCATAGGCTGCTCGTCCTCCCATGAATTCACCGTGTATTCAGGCGGTAATTTTTCCCTTAGCGCTTTTGCCGCGTCTTTGGCGGTAAGCGAATCATTTAAATTAACAAACAGCTCCGTTGCCGTGCCTTCTATGCCAAGAAATCTCTGCGCCAGTTCAAGCGAGCACAATACAAGTTTTTCATCTTCCGGCGGATTAAAATTGTTGAATATTCCGGTAATCACGCCTTCTACCGCGTTCATGCCGCCGTAACTGTCCAGCCCAAACAGCACCAGAGAATCCCCTTCTTTAACTTTTAATATCTGCGCCATTTTATAACCGATAGCTATTTCATTTTCCGCAGAAGGATACCTGCCCTGCCTGATATTTTTTACCCTCGGGGCGTAAACTTCATCCCTACGCGAAAGGTCAATTGCCTTAACCAGCGTTTCCTGGCTTAAATCGCCGGTGCTTGCAAGCACTCCAAAATTTATTTCCGCCCTTACATCCTTAAACCCCGGGATGGTTTTTATTTTTTCCATTATCCCGTCGTTAATCGGAATATTGTATTCCACAGGCGAAAAATCAAGATTCTCTTTATACATTTTGTTATACACTTTTACATGGCCCACCAGATCAAGCCCCTCTTTTAAAAGCTTCATCTTAAAACCATCCATATACCCGATTGTAAATTCCATAAAAAACACGCTGATAAAAACCGCAATAATAATAGTAAGCGAATTTCTGATATTCTTGGTAATATTTCCATAAGCAAGTTTAAGAAAGAAAAACATTATTTTTTCTCCTTTTTATATATTCCGTCTTTAAAAACCCTGTAAATAAGCCCAAGCCTGTTTTCGTAGGCAGCTTCTATGTCATCCATTGTAAATTCACCGCCTAAATCCGAAAGCACTTCCGAATCTATCGCGTAATCTATCCAGTTCCAGAGCCTGATAAATTCTTCCTGTGATAAAGCCAGTTTTGAAAAATCAACGCCTGAAAAAAACCTGCCGTAAAAAAACGCGACCTTCGGCTCCCAGCGCTCTTTCAAATATTCCATAACATTCATTCCGCCCTCGGTTTTAACCCGCATAAGCACCTTAAACAGGCTTGTCTTCTTCCTGAAAAAAGAATATGTCTCTTTGGTTACCAGTTTCAGCCTTTCAAGAATGTCTTTCTCTTCCAGATAGTAATCCTTGGACTGTACATACCCAAAAAAATCCTCCAGAATGTGGTCTATAACTTCAACATATAACTCTTTCTTGCTGGAAAAGTACTTAAAAAGGCTGCCTTTTGAAATTCCCGCCGCCTTTGCCATTTTATTGGTGGAAGCATTGGTATAGCCGGCTTTGGCGAACTCGTCTATACAGGCATGCATTATACGTTCCTGTTTGTCCGGGCTTAACCTTTTAAATAAGTGCTTTTCCTGTATCTTTGGCAATCAATCCTCCAATGACCACATGGTCATTAAATGATATATACAAGATTTTAATTAAAAAGTCAATAACGAAATGACCACCCGGTCATATCCCCCGACAAAACTACTCTAGACAGGCAATAAAATCCCTTACGCTTTTGGTAATATCGTCACTATGCCTGAACAATCCCCCGCCGATAAGAAATACGGCATCATTGCCGTAGAATTGCTTAAGTTCTGCCGCGCGTTCAACCGTCATACCGCCGCCCGGCGCCGGCATGATGGACTTTGCATTCCCGAATTTATCAGTACAGCCATTAACAATGCTTCTGCATTCCTCTTTTGAAAAAGAAAACCGTCCGCCGTAACTTGGAAAGATAGCGGCATCCGCGCCTGACAGCCTTGTAAGCTGCCCATACAGCGCGTAATGGCTTATTCCGGAATTCCCGCAGGAAGTGAAACTGCCGGCAAAAGCAGGGTGAAAAAAAACAGGTACGTTTACTTTATTATCACGCGATACTTCAAGAATGGAAGCAAAACCTGAAAGCGCCCCTGAAATTATAACCGCTCCCGCGCCGTACTTTGCCGCAAACTTTGCCCTCTTTAAAGTCTCTGTCCCGTCCCCCGTAACATTTGGCATATATACCGTATTGTATCCGGTCTGCCTGTTTGCTTTTCTTACCGCCTCCGTACACCTTTTTACCCTTTCATTAAAAGGTGAAAATTTCTGGTCAGCAAGGCCATGGTCGTCTTTTATTATGTCTATTCCGCCAAGCGCAAATTTATATGCAAGTTCCGCCAGTTCTTTAACACTTGTTCCCATTGGCTTTAAAGCGGAACATACAAGCGGGCGTTTTTTATTGCCGGTTATTTTTTTTATCCCTTTAACCCCGAAGCGCGGGCCGGTAAAAGTTTTTAACATGGCACCTGTAAGTTCAAACTTTTCAAGTTTGATTCCGGGCTTTATACTGATATTGCCGAACAGGACATTGAATAACTGGGTTAATTCATTACCCGCCGCGGCAGACGGAAATAAAATTTCCGCATTATAAAGACCTTTCTTAATCTCACTTAACGAACTTATTTTTCCGACAATGTTTTCCCTGATGCTTTTTTTCTTTATCAGGTCATACGGAAATTCAACAGTCTGCTCCACGCAGATATCAAAAGCGCGTTCTTTGGCTTCCGCCATATTACCCGCAGAAATATTGTACCGCGCGGCAAACCACCCTGTATTGTTCATTATTTTCCCGCCAGCCTTAAACCCGCAACACCGGCGACCACCAAAAGCAGGCTGATTATGCGCACCGCGTTAACCGGTTCTGCCAGAAACACTATACCTATAATTGCAACGCCAAGCGCTCCGATTCCCGTCCATACCGCATAAGCTGTTCCCACCGGAATTGTCTTTAACGCGTATGACAGCAGGAAAAAACTTATTACCATAAAAATAACGGCAATCACGCTGAACATGGGTTTTGTAAATCCCTGCGTGTATTTAAGCGTAAGCGCCCACGCCGTTTCAAATATGCCCGCAATAAACAGAATTATCCAGTCCATGATACTCTCCTGATTTTTAGAATTTATTAGAGGCCTTCGGCTTTAGCTTCGGAATGAACCGCTTCAATTCTTACTTTGGCAAGTTCATCATCGGAAATATTCAGTTTGTTTCCCGTCATCTTTTCGACAGCGTGTATAATAGCCGCGGCATCAAAGCCGTGTTCTTTCATAAGGTAAGCCCTGCTTGCTCCATGGGTAAAGGTGTCCCTTAAACCCAGCCTTGCCATTCTTTTATTAATACCGCAGGCTACCGCTTTTTCCGCCACTATTGTGCCAAGCCCGCCGGTAGTGGTATGGTTTTCAACGGTTATTACGCCGTATTTTCCGGTATTTATTATATCCGCGTACATTTTATTATTAAAAGGTTTTAACGTGGAAACGTGCACGTGATTTACCGACACGCCTTTTTTCTTCATAGCCGCGGCAGCGCGCAGGGTTTCTTCTGTGCATATCCCGGATGATATAATTGTCACATCCGTGCCTTTGCTTATAATTCTGGGAGTGTCAAACTTCATGGGTTCATCCGCGGAAAAAAGGCGCGGCAATTCCCCCCTTAACATTCTGATATAAACCGGGCCATTAACAGCGCGCATTACGTCAAGCACGCTTTCAACATCCGTGGCATCGCCTGTCTCAAGTATTGTCATATTTGGCAGCGCCCTCATTACAGAAACATCTTCTATTGCCTGGTGGGTGGCGCCGCCCGGCGTTACTATTCCGGGAAGAAAACCAAACATCTTAACCGGCAGATTCGGATACGCCACAGACATCGCAATCTGATCATACGCCCTTCTGTAAATAAAAACCGCGAAGGTATGAATTAAAGGAATAAATCCTTCCCTTGCAAGGCCTCCGGCAACCGACATCATATTCTGCTCCGCAATTCCGCAGGAAATAAAACGCGACGGATACGTGTCCCTGAAAAGGTCAGCTTCGCACGAACCTGTAAGGTCCGCGGACAATACAAGGACATTTTCCCTGTCCCTTGCCCAGGAGACAAGATTCTTCTGATGAACCCTTGATAATAATTCCATTATTCCGCCATCCGTTTCAACGCTTCCGCGTATTTTTCTTTTTCTTCCGCGCTTTTAAACCTTAAATAATGAAGTTTGGGCGCGTTCGCGCTTAACAGGGACAGCCCCTGGCACGGGTCAGTTTCCGCAAGTATAACAAGCACCCTTCCATCCGGCTTCAATTCCGCGCGTGATGCAAGTTCATTAATATTGTGCCCGTATAATTTAAAGACCCTTGCCCCAAAAGCTTCCAGCCTTTTATCCAGCGGGTCAATTCTCATAACTGAATTTACCGCGCCGTCACACTGCTGTTTATTAACATCCACAATTATCACCATATTATCAAGTTTATGGTGCGATATAAACTGCATCGATTCCCATGTCATTCCTATCTGAAACTCGCCGTCTGACATCATGACAATTACCCGGCCTTCTTCTTTTTTCATTTTTCTGGCAAGCGCGATACCGGCTGCCTGTCCAAGCCCCTGCCCTAAAGACCCTGTCATTACTTCCATTCCTGGGGAATGTTCAGCCCCTATCATTTCTACAGATGACCCGTCGCGGTTAAACTGTTCAAGGGAATTTTCCGACATTCTTCCCGCTTCTATCAGCGCGGCATAAAGTACAAGCGAATAATGCGTGGGCGACAGTATAAACCTGTCATATTCAGGATTTTTCGCGCCGTGCATATAAGCGCCGGTGGAATATTTGGAATTTGCCGCACCGGGAACGCCGGCATAAGGTTTTGGTTCAAGCGGGCCTTTAGAAGGTTCAAGTTTTAATATTTTGCTGTATAACGCGGCAAAAATTTCCGCCGAGGAACATGCCTGGCTCATATAACCGCCGTTATTCTTTATCGTGTGTTCAAGCACCCGTTTTCTTATCCCGGCTGCCATATTTTTTGCTTTTTCCTGCCAGCTTAATTCAGGTTTTGACATCATATCCTCCGTGTTATTAAGTAATATTAACAGATAACAGGCAAAGGATAAAGTTAAAAATATACCCGGGGATTTTGTTTTATACAGGCAAAAAAAACGAGGCGCAATACATTGCGCCTCCGCGTTAAAAAACATTTAAACACCGGCTTTATGCTGTCTTCTTCCCCCCGGTTAAATCCAAAAATGCGTACAATGACGCGACCATGGAATTTAGTTCATGAACCTGCGCGGATAATTCTTCCGAGGCCGCTGCTGTCTCTTCCGCATTTGCGGAATTGCTCTGCGTGCTGGAATCAACCTGAGCTACTGCTTTATTTACTTCTCTTATACCGGACAGCTGTTCATTGGACGAAACGCTTACGCCTGAAATTGCCTTTGCTGTTTCATTAACGCTTGCCCGCATGCGTTCCAGCGCTTCTTTTACCTCTGCCGATATAACAGTGCCTTTATCCACATTTTTCTGAACACCCTGTATTAGTTCTGTTGTGCTTTTTGCGGCATCAGCGGAACGTTTGGCAAGATTTCTTACCTCTTCAGCAACTACAGCAAACCCCTTCCCTGATTCACCCGCGCGCGCCGCTTCCACAGCCGCGTTTAACGCCAGAAGGTTTGTCTGAAAAGCAATATCATCTATTGTCTTAATAATTTTGGCGGTTTCATCAGATGACTGCTTTATAGCGGTTATGGCTTCCTGCATTCTGGCTATTGAAATTGAACCTTTCGCGGCCTCTTCACCGGCCTGGCCTGACGCGGCGCCGGCGCTTGCTGCAAGCTGGTTATTTTTATTTGCATTATCCGTAATCTGTGAAAGGGTGGAAGCCGTTTCAGTTACAGCAGCAGACTGTTCTGACGCGCTTTGGGCAAGGTCCTGGCTTGCAGACGCGATATGCACAGAAACCGAAGCCACTTCATCTGCCGCGCCCTTTAATTTTCCTATATTTGATTCAATTGATTTTTCAAAATATCTTCCCGTTAAAACAAATATGGTAATTACCATCAAAGTTGAACCGCCAAGCGTAATCAGCCGCATTAAAAGTTTATCAACCCCGGGGACATAACCGACATTAGTGACAAAATTAGAAATCATAATCATCAATACAATTGCCGGATATATCCTTATCCACATCTTAAATATCATCCTGTTCCTGAATATCATATACAAGCCGATACTGACAATAATAAAACCCAATGTTATTATCACAGTTGTTACGATAAGCGAATAGAAAACATTTCCCCAGGTCAGAACAGCTGTCGTTGCTTCCTCCATATAGCACCCCTTTTATAATTTTATAATTCTTACAGTTAATAATAAAGCATATACCGTGCCATATGGAATTTGTTATAAATATGAGATTTTAAAGGTATATTACCTTACAGAAAAAGACGTTTGTCGCATAATTGAAACAGGTTCATATGCCCCGTCTCACTTATGCGACCGGCTTTATCCCCAGTAAAGCGGCCGCGTTACCCCAAAAAACCAATTCCCTTTCCCTGTCATCTTTGATACAACTTATAAGCTTTGCTTTTATATCCCTTGCCCTTACCCACGGGAAATCTGAACCGAACATTACTTTATCCGCGCCGTGGGCTTTTACTATTTCTGTAAGCAGCGCGTCTTTTATAACCGTACAGTAAGCGGTGTCAAACAGGACATTTTTACCGCAAAGGTATTTCATCGCATCTTCCCACATATTAAGCCCGCCCATGTGCGCTATTACCAGTTTTAAACCGGGATATGTCTCAATAACATCTCTAAATCTTTCAGGCGTTCCTTTTATTTTATCGCGGTCAAATTCAGGCTCCGCGCCCGCGCCCGCGTGCTGCACCATATAAAGGCCGTTCTTTTGGCACGCTTCATAAATATCTTTCATACTGTTATCATCCGGATAAAAGTCCTGAATCTGCGGGTGCATCTTAACGCCTTTGATACCGTTTTCTGCCAGAAACCGCGCCTCTTCAAACGCTTCCCTTTCCATTGAAGGATGCATTGTGCCAAGGCAGATTACATCTTTCTGCGTATTATTAAATTCAATCATCATCCTGTTCACTTTTAAACAGGCCTGATGTGATAAAGCAATAGGGGCATTTACCGAAACAGATACCCCGTCTTCTCTCATAAACTTTTTTAACCCTTCAAGCTCCCCGTCATTACCTTCCAGTATCAAACCTTCTGATTTAAGATACTCTTTATCTGCCGGACTTCTGTCATCGGTAAAAAAGTGGGTGTGAGTATCAATGATTTTCATTCAGACTGACAGACCCAGAAGTTTTTCGGCGTTTAAATGATATATTCTTTCTTTGATATCATTTTCAGGAAAACACTTTTCAATCTTCGCTATAATTTTGCCCGAGCGTTCCCACGGAAAGTCAGAACCAAGCATTACTTTATCCGTTCCGTGGTCTTTTATTATATTGGTAAAAGCCGTATCTTCCATTTCATCACAGAAGGCAGTGTCAAAATAAACATTTTTGCCGACAAGATACCTGTAAACGTCATCCCACAGGTGATAGCCGCCCATGTGGGCAAGCACCATTTTCAACTGCGGATAAGTTTCAGCAACCCTTGCAAACCGCTGCGGCGTGCCTTTTACATCGTTCTCATCAAAAGCGCAGTCCGCCCCGGCGTGAAATAAAATTATCATGCCCAGTTTTGAACAAGTCTTATAAACTTTTTTTACCCGCCCGTCATCAGGATAAAACTGCTGATACTCCGGGTGCATCTTAATGCCTTTAATGCCATTATCATATAAAAACTGAATTTCATCCTCAAAACTGCCTACGGTATTAAAATAAGGGTGCATAGCGCCAAAACATATAACATCTTTATTTCCGGCTTTGTTGAATTCAACCATGCGCCTGTTAATTCCGGTAATCTGCTCCGGCTTTGTGGCGGCCGGCACATTAACCGATATATCAACGCCGTCTTCTTTCATATACTGCCGCAAAGATACTAAATCACCGTTGCCATACCCTTTTATGCCGCCAAGGTTTTCAAGGTGCCTTATTGTTTTTTCCGCGATTTCATCGGGAAAAAAATGGGTATGTACGTCAATTTTCATAAAAGCCCCTAATTTTTTATTGTCCTTTTACCATCTTAACAACCATTATACCCGCAAAAACCATAAGTACACCGCCAATATTATTCAGTAAAAAATTAAGCGCGGCGTCTTTATACATTCCCGCGCCAAGCTGGTTATGCATTTCCAGAGCGTATGACGAAAACGTTGTAAACGCTCCCATAAACCCCACCGCGAAAAACAGCCACAGATGGTTAAAATGCGGCACACCCTGCACGGTGGAAAACAGAATGCCTATCAGAAAAGAACCGACAAGATTAACCGCAAGCGTACCCCAGTGGGATACAACAGTCCCGGGAAACGCCAGGTTAACAAAGTGCGTGACAGCGTATCTTAAAACAGCACCAAGGCCGCCGCCTGCCGCCACCATAAGTATCTTATTAAGCATTTTCTTTTCTCAACTTTGAGATATCCGACTCTTCATAAATACGCCTGTTCTGTTCCACCCTGTTCATAGAATACAGATGAATTCCGGGCACGCCATTTTTTATCAGATGGTTTATCTGATTTACGGTATATTTCACGGTTTCATCACATACAGGATTATCAATTGCACAGGTGGAAGTGGCTGCTTTAAACCGCTCCGGAATCTCCACTCCGCACATCTTTGTCATACGTTCAAGGCTTGAAATCTTTGTCGCTGTCATTATTCCCGGCAGAACAGGCACTTTGATTCCCGCTTCCCTGGCCAATTTAACAAAATTGAAGTAATGGTCATCATTTAAAAACAACTGAGTGGTGATAAAAGAAGCCCCTGCTTCAACTTTATTCTTAAGATTTTCTATATCCACTTTTATATCTATTGCTTCAGGGTGTTTTTCAGGGTATCCGGCTACACCCACGCAGAAATCCCATTTATTCTTTATAAATTTAACAAGGTCAGATGCGTACTTGAAATCTTTCAGCGGGTCTTTAACACCTTCAGGCAGGTCGCCCCTTAGCGCCATTATATTCTGAATATTCTTTGATTGCAGTTCATTTAATATACCTGTAATGGAATCTTTTGTGGCGCCAATGCAGGTAAGGTGTGCCATGCAGGGTATTTTATAATGATTTTCAATACGTTCCGCAATTTCCACAGTCCTTGAACGGGTGCCGCCGCCGGCGCCAAATGTAATGCTTATAAAATCGGGCTTTAAATCCTTAAGCCCGTCCAGTGTATTATAAATTACCGATATATCCGAATCCGGCTTTGGCGGAAATATCTCCAGGGAAAAAACAAACTCTTTATTCTTTAAAATTTCGCTTATCTTCAAGTTATTGCCCCTTTCAAATTTTATGAATGTTATTATATATTAATAGATAGGAAGTTTAAAGGCAAAAATTTTACCCGTATTTTGAAAAGCCCATGCCTGCAGCTGCAGGTACAAAATATATCCTTGAAAAAGCCGCAATATATTGCGATTCCACATTATCATTTTCGGCATGTTTCTGACATTTCCTTCCACACGCCCGTTTCAACCATTTTTAAACAAAGCATCTAACCATCCAACCTTCCGCCTTAATAGTACTTCTTTATCAGTTCCTTCGCCCTTTTGACAGCCGCCCCAAAATACTCCATTTCATTCTTTGCCCTGTCCGGTTTTTCACCACTTACAAATTCCTGCCCTTCATATTCAATTGCTATCCACCCGGTATATTGCGCGCCGCTTAACACTTCAAACACCCTATCAAGATTAAAGTCGGATGTCTTTTTGCCGTCTTTGGATATGGCGTGGACTTTTAAGTGGCAGTTTACGGTATATTTCATTGAAGCGGCTATTGCTTTATAAATATCCTCATCGTGCCCAAGGTAATTCCCGGTATCTACATTCATTTTAACAGACGGGGAGTTAACATCTTTTATGAACCTGATTGCGGACTTTGAATCCGGCAGAAAACCGCCGTTGTTATGCGGCTCTACCGCAAGCGTTATTCCCTTTTTTTCGGCATATTTTGCGGCAAGCTTCATATACCTAACAGCTGTGCCCCGCATCTTTTCACGCATACCCGCGGGCGGCCAGCCGGCAAACACCCTTACATTTGGCGCGCCAAGGATATACGCGGTATCAATGCTTTTCTGAACGTATGTCAGATTTGCTTTATTATCCTTATCGTTCACATTGCCAAAATTATTGCCCGGCGATATTGCGGAAAAAGTAATATTTTTATCTGACGCGTATTTTTTCAATTTTAACAGGTGTTTTTCACCGTGAGATTTTAAATGCTCCATAATAAATTCAATTCCGCCAAGGCCATGTTCTGCATAAAGGTCAATCAAACCCATATCATCAATCTTTCCAAGTTCATAAGAATAGTGCTGCGACCATGTAACCGCGCTTAGCTTATATGACATTTGCGTTCTCCCTATACCGTAAGTTTAACCGGCTTGCCGGTTTTGGCGGACTGCCTTGTGGCAATAACAACAGCAGCGGATTTCATACCTTCTGTTCCGTCTATAATACATTTCTTTTTGTTTACCATACAGTCAACAAAATGCCCGATAGGGCTTATATTCCTGCTTTTCGCGGGAATCTTATACCTGACTTCCTTTACCGTGTTGTATGGATTTGCCGGATCCACCGTCCACACGCGCACCCTCTGCGGGTCATAGTTGGACTGGTTTACCATTGCTTTGCCTTTTGTCCCGTAAACCTGCACTACAACTTCATACGGGCTGTTTGTCCACGAGGCTTCATACACTCCTATTGTTCCGTCCGTGAATTTAAGCGCGGCTTCCACGTTATCTTCAAGTTTTGCTTTTTTCTTTACAAGGTTTGCCATATAACCGGAGACCGACGCCACATTCTTGCCGGTGACAAAACGGATAAGGTCAAGGATGTGTATTCCGACATCAACAGTCACGCCGCCGCCTGATTTTTTTTCATCAAAAAACCATGGAGAATCATCCGACCAGAATTCCGGCCCGGAATGGCCAAGCTTGCCGCGCACTGATACAACTTTTCCAATGATGCCGCTGTCCACTATATCTTTTAAAACTTCGTGGCCGGGGTCAAAACGGTGTGACTGTTCCACCATTAAAATTTTCATAGCCGCCTTTGAAGCCGCTATCATTGCTTTCATCTCTTTTACTGACATCGCCATAGGTTTTTCCACAAGGACGTGCATATTATTTTTTGCAGCGAATATTGACATAGGCGCGTGAAGATAGTTGGGGGTACATACGGAAACAGCTTCGCAGCCGCACTCTTTTATCATCTTTTTGTAATCTGTATATACAGCCGGTATTGAAAATATTTTCGCAAGGCGTTCAGCTTTTTTTCTGTTTATATCGCATATTGCCGCCACTTCCACATTCTTTAATTCTTTATACTGCGGAAGATGCGTCCTTTCCGCAATCTTGCCCGCCCCAATCACAGCCGCTTTTATCATTTTCATCATACTCTCCTGTTTATATGAATATTTACTTTTTTTATCGCATTATTAATGGAAACACTAAAACAGCTTCATGTCACAATGCCGATGCCATTAAGATACCTGCCGCCTATTCCATGAATTTTCAACGCCGGACACAGTAAAAACTGATATATCAACAATTCCTTCTATAACATTATTTTTTTAAAATACCTGATTTGAATGAAATATACATCACGAAAGCGTTTTAGTCAATATTAAGGTTTAACGCAGATATGTTTGATAAAATTTTTTAAATTTAGAAATAACCGCCCGAACAAGGTTCCCCGGATCTAAACCAAGCCTCTAAGCCTCCAAGCCTCCAACCATCTAACCTTCCAACCTTCTGCTCTTTATATCTGAAACCTTATGCCTGTCATTAAACTGAATACTTCCCCTGCCCATTCATACGTGAAGTTCCATTTAAAAGCCGCAATGCCTATTTCAAAACCCATTATAAGCCTTGCGTCAAGCATTGAAGGCGTGCTTGAATACGGCGCTTTTATCTCCGCGAATTCTGTCGCGGTATTTCCCGGATTTCCGGATTCAGTTATTGTTATATAGCTCTCTATCCCCGCCGTGGTTCCATAATTTCCAAAATTGAAATTAAGCCCAATCCCCGCAAAAGGGTTAAAGAAAAACAGCTCTTTATTCAGGACAAGTTTCATTCCCACTGTCTGCACATTCCATTCAGATGCAACCACCACCTGACCGTCAGTTACAATATCATAAGGCGTGCCGTTAATTTCCGCCGTATCCGCAGTATCCTGAGCAAGCGTAATCTTTACCCTTCCCGACAAGTAATCAAGGCTTAAAGCGCCGGTGACACCAAACGGGGATGTTTCCGTCTGTTTAACAAGCAAATACCTTTGTTCAAGTCCGAAAATATAATGCTGCGCGCGCATTTTTACCTTTTCCTGATTTATGCCAAAATCCAGCGTAAGGAATCTTATTCCAAGGTCAGTCTCTTTTCCAAACAGCGGGAAGAAACCGGATTTAACATGAAAAGCCCCCGCAGGAAGGGGAATATTTTTTGGAATGTCCGCGTTGTCCGTATCTATCTGCGGAAGGTAATCATATTCAAGAGATTTAAGGCCTTCCACATTAAAACTTCCCGCCGATATCCCAAGCTGCGCTCCAAATTCCGCGCCCGGAAAGGTGCATATATTTCCCGGGAAAACAGTACCCGCAGTACCGTTTAATAATATCTGTTTTGTAAGTTCCGAATTTATAAATCCCGAAATCTTTGTCAGGTCGTTTTTCAAAAGACCTGTTTCCGCTGTCAGTTCTTGAAGATCACTGTTAATATCCGCGTAAGCGGCAAATGAAAACATGCAAAAAACAAAAAACAAAATTAATTTTTTCATAGTTTAATACTCCTGTTGTTATTTAAATCTGAACCCAGCCTGTATTTTAAATGTGTTATCAAGCCTTTCAAAGCCGTATGAAAAATCAAGCGACGCGGACATTGACCTTTCCGGCCCGAATACAAATCTGGACAGCCCAAAACCCACAAAATATTCCTTATATGATTCCGTATCAAGCACCTGCGTGTAGCCGCCGCGAAGGTCAAAGTGTTTAAAAAACGTTTTTTCAATCCCTATTTTAACAATACCCAGATCCGCTATTTCACCCGAAATCATAAATTCCGGCATTCTGTAGCTTACGCCAAAAGAAGAAGTAAGCGGTACTCCTTCCGTGTATGTTTCATACTGGTTTTTCCATGATATCCAGGAAAATGAATCCCTTATCATTACCCCTGCCCTTATATTTTCATTTACCTGCCACATGGAAGACAAATCCAGCCCTATACCCCACGCGCTGCCTTTAATGCGCTCTTCGCCTCCGGATATATTCTGATCGCCGTAACCCGCAAACATAAATTTCACATTGGCGCCAAGCGAAAATCCTGACAGCATCCTGTTAACCCACCCGAAATTTTCCGCGTAAGATAAAAAGAATGTCTTTTCATCAAATATCTCATCACCGGAAATTATCATGCCCGCGCCTAACCCGCGCATTCTGCTTATGGGGAATATAAAGGAAGCGTAATTATATGGTATTATCCCTTTCTGCCGAAAATGCAGAAACGAGAAATCCTTATAATCCGACAGCACAATACCGGCAGGATTATAAAAAACAGCGTTGCTGTCATCCGCAACAGCGGTAAACGCGCCGCCTAAAGCGGAAGGCCTTGCCGTTCCCACATCCGTAAAAGCGCCTGAAACACCGGGATTGGCATAAACCGCGCCCGCCGTAAGAATAAAAAGTAAACACATCAATTTTTTCATCATAACCTCCATAAAAAATTTATCCAATAAACTATTAACCAATATCCCATAAATATAAAAATTATCCTATAAACTTGTATCCCATATCCAATAAATATAAAAACATTCTTTCATTCAATTCAACTGCCGCGGGCTAAAGACCCGCGTCTACCGGATCTAAACCGAGCTGCCGAGCTGCCGCTCTATTTCACTACCGCCACAGAGTACAAATACTGTTTTTTCTCTTTGGCGTCTTTTATTTCCACCTGTATTATATACCTGCCGTTAGCGCACCATTTGCCGCTTTCATCCCTGCCGTCCCAGTAATCATTATTAACAGCACCCGCCGCCCTGAACTGCCTGTCTATGATTGTCCTTACAAGTTTTCCGGCGACATTAAATACTTTTATTGTAGTTTCAACAGACGACCCTTCTTTAGTGCTTATTGCGTACCTTATCTTTAATTCCCCTCTTTTAGGAGAAAACGGATTAGGCGTTAATTCCGAGAAGTCCATTGCCAGCTGCCCCATTTCTGACAGCACTGCAAACCGCGACAATGTTGAGGACCCTGTGCTTATTGAAGACCCTGATACTGTTCCGCCGATTGATATCCATGAGAGAGTGTCCGCGCTCCATATTCCCGCGCTGTAATTACCGCCGGTGTATTCTGCCGGTATAGGAAGCGTAACCGTGCAGTTCATATCAAAAATTACGCCTTCTGTAATTTTATAAATACTACCCATTGCCTTCAAATCACGCGAGGTTCCATAAATACCTGATGCAGGCATCTTATACATTGTTATCCTGTCAAGTGTGTTCAGCGGAGAGTATGCACCTGAAGGTATCTGAAGGCTAAAACCTTTATAATCGGTGACATCCACAGCCCCCATTCCCGCGTAAAGTTTCTGGTATACCGGGCATTCGTAAGCGCCTTCGTATCCCTGCGCCGCGGCAAATATTGTTATCTGTCCTATGTAATTTGTATCAGGCGTAAAGACGCCTGCTGAAGTTATTGTACCCGCTTCCTTCGGCGAAACCCTCCACGAAAATACGGCAGATACAGACTTGCCATCCCCGTCTTTTAAAACTGCCGCAAAATTATACGGCCCGCCGATGTTTGTGTTAAACACAGGATTAAGCGGCCCTGTAATTGTAATACCGCCGCCCGTTAACGGCGACATTGTAAATGAAGCCGTAACAGTTGTGCCTGCAGCGATTGAAATATACTCCTGGACAGGAGAAGAGGAGTAACCGTCCTTTACCGGGACAAGCGTGTAATTTCCCGCAGGCAATACATGCCAGAAAATTCCCGTCAAATCGGTTGAAGCAGTTCCGTACACGGTATCCGGGAAAGCCTGATCGTAAATATTAACCGTAACTGCCGGCATTGCATTTGCATCAGCATCCTTAATTGTTCCCGCCACTCCGCCCGTCTCACCGGGATTAACTGTCATTGTATATTCCTGCTGCGCGGTAACACCGGCTGTAAGATTAACCGTAGAATTAAGAGTTGTATACCCGCTTTTTGAAACTGTTACATTATAATCCCCCGCGTTAAGCGCGGTAATTGTAACACCGCCGTCAGCGCCGGTTGTACCTGAACCTGTGTAGCCAAGGTTGGACCCCGTACCTTCAAGGGTGATAAATGCCCCCTGAAGCGCAGTACCCGCGCCTGTGACATTCGCATAAAGAGCCGCGGTTTTTTCCGTAAGCATTAAATTCAGCCCTGTTAAATCACCCAGTGAAACATCCGCATTCTGTTCCAGTACATTATATCCATCCTTATAAACAACAATATTATAGGCGAGTGCTAAAAGTCCGGCGATGGAAAAATTTCCCGAAGCATCAGTTACAGCTGACGTAACAAACGTATTATCAAACCTGAATACCTGCACCGTTGCACCCGCTATATTTACAGCGCCGTCATTTACATTTCCGGAGATTGTCCTTGGCGTAGAAATCTGACTAAGTACTAATGTCCCTATATATGTTGTTCCGATGCCGATTAAAACATCCGAAACCACGGCATCAGAATACCCTGCCTGCGAAACTGTGATGTTGTAAGTTCCCGGAAGAAGAGGCATGGCAAAAGCGTTTACAGGTGATGGGCCCAAAACCGCTTTTGTATTGCCGTTGGCTGAAACAACAGCATTTATCGGGCTTACATCAGAAGTGGCTATGTCCATCTGAAGAGTGCCGTAAGCTGCGCTCATTGCCCTATCAAAATGATAAAGATGTGCAGGAATTCCCCAAGTTGCAACATCATCAGATGTGGAAGTATATCCTGCTTTTACGCACTGTACCCTCACAGAAGTACTTAAACCGGGTATCATGGCAACATAACGCCCCGATCCGTCTGTCATAGCATTAATTGTGGCTCCCGGCGCGGTGACCGTTACCGCAACACCGTTAAGCGGATTTACACCATCAGTTATTATACCCGTTATTGTTTGCGCGTCAGGAAAAAGCTGCAGGTTAATAATCTTTGCGTTATATGTTGTATTTGAAGAATCAACAGAATCTGTTGTCAAAGAAGAATTCACATACCATAATTTTGATGCGTAAACCGATATCCCGCCTGTCTTAACCCCTGTAAAATAAACCCCGTTTGTATCCGTTAAAACAGTCTTTGTTACTCCTGACGCGTTTAAGATATAAACAGCCGCTGAATTCACGGGGTTAACCCCGTCTGTTACAACGCCTGTCAGGTAACCTATATCCGGAATTAAAGTAAGGTTATTCCCGTTTGATATCTGCCCCGGAGAAAGTGTAAGCACAACATCAGACGAATCATTAAATCCGTTTTTTGAAGCATAGACACTGAAAACCTGCGGATTAGCCATAATGGAAATCGAATAATTTCCCAGGCTGTCTGTTAAAGCCGTTTGTGTAACCCCCGGCCCTACAGCAAAAACTGCCGCCCCGCTTACAGGCGTGCCTAAATTATCACGCACAACGCCGTTAATTACGCACGCGTTTGGCGACAGAACAAAATCTATATCATTTAAAGTCTGCCCCACGCCGACTATTATAGGCTCATCGCCATCTGAAGAATATCCGGTTTTAGCCCCCGAAATTGTGTAAGTACCTGATAACATTGAAAGCGAATAATTTCCCGACGCATCAGTATATACTGTTGTTACTCCGTTTGAAACCGCCGCGCCTTCAAGCGGCGCGGTTCCGTCTATTGTTACCGTGCCGTTTACAAAAGAGCCGTTTTCCGACATTGCAAAATAATTTCCAGACGACGTGTTTCCGCCGGTTATAAAAGAAACTGTCCTGCTTTGGTCAGATGTATAGCCGCTGTAATACGCGTCAACCGTAAAATCGCCAATGCCGGCGCTTATGGAATACGCTCCAAAAATATCGGTATAAGTTTCTAGAGGACTACCCGCAGAAGGCACCGCCCGCACCAACACACCCGCAAAAGGCGCCGCGTTTCTTGACACAGTACCGCTTATTATGTTTGCCTCAGGAGACATTGTAAAATTCCTTACCTTTGACTCTCCAAGCGCAACTGACAGCGCCGAAACAGGCGGCGGCACAAAACCTGTCTTACTTACAGCAACTTCATAACTGCCGTCCGGCAGTGAAATAAAATAATTACCCGATGAATCTGTTGTGTCAGTATAAGTGTTGGAAATATCTGATACCGCCACCACAGCGCCCGCTATTCCCTGCGCCGTGTCATTTGTAACCTGCCCGGAAACAGAATTCAGATTTTTAACCATTATAATAGGAGATAATTTAATCACATCATAATTACCTGTCATTGTTCCATCCGGTACAAGCTCTGTTATTACAGTTTCCGCATACCCCGCTTTAACCGCGGTTATCTGCCACGGGCCGTAATTATCAAGATAAAGGACAAAAGCACCGTTTGCCAGTGTGGAAGCGGTGGCTGTCACGCCGTCAAGTTTTGCCGTTAACTGCACTGCCTGCAGCGCGTTAGCAGAATCATCGGTAATACTTCCGGTAAGAGAATAAGCGCTTTTTGTAATGGTAAATGTTTCGCTTACAGCGCCTGCAACTGCCACACTGAAATCCTGCGTATTATACCCTTCTTTTTTCACTGTAAACTTATACGTTCCGGCAGGCAGGTCAATATCAAAGGTTCCATCATCCCTGCACGTGTAAGGGTAAAGGTTTACCGAACCGCCGGAAATGGTTTCCACAAAAAGAATTGCCTGAGGTACTGCCTCTGTCCCCAAAGAAGTATTCTCATTTATTGCTATATGGACGGGATATACAGTTGTCTGATAATTAAATGACCTGACCGCGCTTTTTACGCCTTTGCCTGCGGAATCAAAAGCCATCACATACCATTCATAATTAGCATTATAAAGCCATATGTTATACGGGATATTTATCTGCGTATCAAGCGTTTCCCCACTCCACACCGGCACGCTTGCAGAGCCTATTATTTCGCCGCTGCCCTCTTCTTTTCTTGATAGAAAAACTTTATACCCTGATGCTCCTGCAACGCTATTCCAGGAAAGATCAACTTCCTGATCAATAAATACAGCGCCGTCCGCAGGAAGGTTTAACACAGGCGCCGAAACACCCGCAGGCATATTAACCGTAAAAGCCCTTACTCCGGAGAATGCATCTGATATTAACGAAGGAGAGCCGCTATAATTATTTACCACAGCCCAGGAATAAGTAAGCCCCTGTACCAAAGGGGGCGGTGCAAGTTTGTCATAATATCCCGACGGGTCAGGCTGAGGATACTCTATGCTTGTCTGGTCGGTGGTGGCCGCCCAGATCACGTTGGCGGTGATTGAAACAGAACCTGAACCAAAATCTATTTCCGCCTTGCTGTCAAACATAAACACCGTATAATAAGGGACACCTGCAACCGGCTGCCAGCTTAATACCGGATTAAGGGTTGTCAATACAGCATTATTCGCGGGCGCAATATACTGCGGGGCATTAGAAGATTCAACATAAAGTTTAAATTCGCGCGAAGTTTCATTTATAACCGTGTCTGATACGCGGCAATAGTAGACACCGCCTGTCATGCCATAATCCTGAGGAACAAAAGCGGCTTCCCCAAGGGCAGTCTGGTTTATCTGCCCTGAATATGATGACGGCGAAGTTCCAAAAACTATTTCACAGGTGCGCGTAATCGGGCTTGCCGTAAAACCATCATCCCAACGCACAGTAACAGATTCATCGTTTGGTATTAATACCTTCGGGTTTTCGGTCACACGCGGCAGCGAAAACGCCGACGCGGCAAACACGGATATTAACAAAAATGAAATAATAATTTTTTTCATCAGGCACCTCTTTTATATTTTTACGCTAAAAATTATATGTTACAGCTGATTTTAAGACCGGAAAAGGCACTGCCATAAATTCCATTTCCGCGTCTATGTATTTTCCTATTGGTATAACCATTCCCATTGATAGTACCGGTATCGGGAACCACGAAGTCTGTTTGGTTATCTCTCCGGTATCTTCATTTTTTATTTCTGTACCTTCATTTGAAAGTATTATTCCGCCCCCAAGCTGGAAACCGCCAAAATTAAAACCAAGGCGGAAAGCGTCCATCATTGTCAGATGCACTTTATCGGCGCCGTACGAAATATAAAAAGGGTCAAAGTAATGCGTGTAATTGAACGCTATAATTACTCCCGGCTTCCATGCAAGCGTTACCCTTGCAAAAGAAGGCAGTTTAATTTTCAGTTCTTTATCCGTGCCATCCATTGCTTCTTCCTGTGTCAGCGTTACATCAGAAATATCTATTGAATCCGGAATGGTGTGATATTTTATATCCAGCCTGCCTTTGTATTTAAGCTCCGGCTGAATTGAAAAATCAATTGCGGTTTCCACCGAATCGTCCGGTGAATGAAGCGATGTCCCAAACCTTAATCCCCAGCCTTCAGCCCTTAAATCGCCCGCAGCCACAGCGTTTAAACTGTTGTCAGGCCGCGTGTTGAATTCATAATCATTGCCGGAATACCGCGCAATTGCATCCACCTGCGCGCCGGCATCCGTGAAAAAGCGCGATTCAATTCGTTCCAAAACAGCTCCCGCAGCCCAGATAGGCGTTATTTTTCTTGCCAGCCCGAATGACGTCACCACATTTCTTATATCCATATTTACAAGCGCGTTTACTTTGGCGCGTGCGTCCACGTCTATCATGGAATTTTCATCATCCGTCATATTAATTAAAACTTCCGTACCGTTTAACAGCATGTCAAATTCCATCGTAAATTTTTCTTCCCTGGCAAGTCCAAAACCCGCGCCGTTATCCGCAAAAGGCACCATGATTTCAAGGGAAGTTATTCCGGGCGGCTGGCCTATGTGCCCTTTTATAGTATCTATTGTGGTGGTAACACCCGCGGTTTTTGTCATGTCCTGAAACGATTCTTCAAGGTTTTCATTTATTATGCTTTCAACGCTCTGCCCCGCAAAAGAAGCTATCATTCCCGTATCCATTCCCAGCGAAACAGGTATAAGCCCAAGAGAAGCAGTTGCTGTTTTCATAAATGCAAGGCAGGCAGGATTGTAAGAGGTAAAACTTTGATGAAAATCAAGGGTGGAAACCGTACCGCCGGCCCTTAAACCGTCGCCGCGCGAGCCGTAAAAAGCATCTGTCTGAATTGCGGCGCGAAAATCAACAGAGCCGCCGTAAAATTCCCTGATTGTCATCACTGTTTCCGCGAAAACGGAACAGAAAGATAATAAAAACAAGAAGAAAAAGATGAATATTTTCTTTTTCATATACCCTCCAGGTTATTGATTTTTTATATTATACCCTATAAACGGGTGATTTTAAACCGCATTTTTGAATTGGTATTTAAAAAAATCTGCGCGGATTAAATACCCGCATCTGCCAAACCAAAAAAAAACAAATCAACAGCCCCGGGCTGAAGCCCGCACCTACCACGGCATTAAAACACAAAAATCAAAAAACCAGGACACAATGTATTGTGTCTCCACAATAAAAAACAAAGCTTTAAAATAAAAAAGGCGGCCATGAAGGCCGCCTTTTGATAATTAAATTAATAAAATCTACTTAAGCCAGATATCATCCAGATATATTGTACCCTTACCCTGCATACCGCCAAGCTGAACGCCGACAACGCCTATAGCGGATGGGTCTAAATCATTATTTCCCGCCTGTGAGCCGGAATATATATTCTTGAAGAATTCATCAAAAGGAATTTCATAATAAGCCCACTTTCCCGCGCCTGTCTGGCTTGGCGAATTCCAGTATTCCCCGTCGCCGCCGTTTGCCGCGGCTTCATTTACAAAGAAATAAAAAGTTGTATTTTCCGGAGCAAGTACCCATGCCGTAATAAACTTTCTTCCTGCGGCATCAATGTAACCTTCGGTTGCATAAGCGCTGGCAAGAGCCGCGCCGCAGCCCCATTCAGAACTTGTCCCCGTGTCATAAGCCGAAGCCGCAGAACTGCTTCCGTTATATTTTTCATCGCCTGTAACCGCAAACTTAGACATATTAGCCGCCGCCTGCGTGTTGGCGTAAGAATAAGACATCGGGATATTTCCCCTTTCAAAATCATCAAAAAGAACGGGCTTTAACACAGCCCCTGCAGCGGCCTTTGAAACCCTTGCGGTACCGGGTTTTCTGAATGAAATTACGCCCGCGCAGGAAGTAATTAAAAATAATGCCGCTATGAATGAAGAAATTACAATTGTTTTTTTCAATTCAGCCTCCGAAATAATTAGTTTCTGTGATTATTTAAAATATACATCATCTATATATACTGTTCCCTTGCCTACCGAACCGGAAAACTGCAGCCCTATGGTGCCCATTGCAGTCATATCAACCGCGTTATTGCCTTCCTGATTTCCGGAATATATATTTTTGTAAAACTCATCCATGCTTACTTCATAAAGGTCCCATTTACCTGTACCTGTCTGGTTAGGCGAATTCCAGAATTCCCCGTCCCCGCCGTTATCCTGCGCTTCGTTGCAGAAGAAATAAAAAGGCATACCCGCAGGCGCTTTTACCCAGATTGAAAAGGTATCCCTGTCTTTAGCATCTATATAACCGCCGCCGTACGCGCTTTGGGTTCCTATGCCAACACCCCACGCGCCGTCAGCGCCGGTGTCAAACGAAGAAAACGCGGAATAATTTCCGCCGTGTTTTTCATCCATCGTCGCCACAAACTTTTCAGCCGAAGCGTTTCCGCCCGTATTGGCATATGAATAAGAACCGACAGCTGTGCCGGCTTCAAAATCTTCAAATAAAACGGGTTTAAATTTCTTCTTTACAGTTTTAGGCACTATCTTTCCGCCGGTAATACCCGGAGTTTTCACTTCAACAACGCCGGCACAGGAAGTTAATACGAACAACGCGGCTGTTATATATGCTATAAATTGTATTTTTTTCACTTTTTAACTCCTGTTTGTTTATATAAGTTCTTCCGGCCGCGGTTTAACCCGCGGCCGGATTTATATCAGTATTGCCTTTATTTATTAATAATAAAGTTCTATATCGTCAATCCATATTTCGCGGGAGTTAGGATAACGGTTCTCTGCCGCCGGATCTCCGAATGTCTGGAACTGTATCTGTTTCACATGCTGAAGTACCGTGGTGATCGCGCAATCTCCGCCGGGTGCAGAGCAGTCTGTGGTAAGCGGAGCGCCCCATGTTTCATAAGCAAGCGAGGAGAACGGTATCTCTATTAATGTCCAATCCGTGGCACTGGCCATAATATTAAAGCCCGCATCATTGGCTTTTGTATAACTTGACGTAGCCATAATCGCAGCTTCTTCTCCGACAGGCATTTCCGGATGATACTTCCCATCACAGTTAAGCTGGTTGGTAAACGGTATCTTAACCCTCCAGTTCATTCCGTCGCCTTTATACCAGAACCTTATTCCGGTAAAGCCCGAAATATCAACTTCCTGACAGTCCAGCGGATCGTCAATAAGGCCGGCAACACCGGTCTGTCCTGCGGTATAACCTGTGGCACCTTCACCTGCTGTAGGTGTTAACTGACAGCCCATACCGATAAAACCAAACCTGAATACCGTTGTTTCGTCAATAGGATTATATATTGTAATAGTACCAAGCCCGGTGCACGTGGTATCTAACCACCAGCTGCCTGACCCGCCTTCGCAGCCAGTTACATAACCGGTAATACGCGCCGCAAAACTCTGTCCATAAGGAGAACCGGTATAACCGGGAGCTGACATTACAAAAGGTTCAGGAGAAACAGATTTCCTCTCAGCCCATGTATCAGACATAGGCCAAACGTAGGATGTTCCATTATTCTGCTTTGAGTTATCGTCATAAGTTATCCAGTATCCGCCGGAATTTAAAACCGGCCCGCCTGTTACCTGGAAATCATTCTGGTTTGGCCCATATATGTCTTCACAGTCATCTATCCAGCCTGTGGGTTTTGGAATAGGCGTCTCAGTCGGAGTACTTGTAAAAGTACGTGTAAATGTGTTTGTTGGAACAGCCGGGTCAATGGTATTTGTTTCAGTAGGAGTATTGGTAAATGTATGCGTATATGTTGCCGTGCCTAAATCTTCCGGCGCAACCGGAACCGTTCTTTTCTTGCTGCATGCCGAGAATATTATCCCGACTGCGGCAAGTACCACTATTACCGTTACCAGAGCTTTTTTCATATTCGGTATTACCTCCCTCAATTTTATCTTTCTTTAATATATTATTTTAAAACCGCGGTTCCCCAACCGGCAGGATTCTTGTAACTTTCAGCGTATCCCGACCATGTGAACTGAAGCTTTCTTGCCGCGCCTTTTGTTCCCTGGTCATCTATGCTTATGTCAAAAGAAATTTCATTGCCGCTTGCAACGTTCCACGCAGGAAAGAAAGAACCCGGAACCATTGCTTCAATGATGTATCCGCCTTTTATCTTTTTTGCCTTTATTTTTGAACCTTCCGCATTCTGTTCCATGTTAAAACAGTAAACTTCCGGTTTGTTTATTACTTTGCCTTCTTTATTTACTTTCCCCGGGTTAAAACCAAGCTGGTAGTCAGATTCCGTGTACATTTCCCTTTCCGGGTCTGAATTATCAAATCCAATAAATACTTCCACCGCATTTCCGTTCCACATATCTTTGCCTACATTATTATTAGCAATTCCTTTGGGGCTTTTTACTTCTGCAGCTACATAAAGCGCGTCTTCCGTAAAAGCAACATAAACTTTCCCAGACTGAACTTCTTTGCCCGCCCATTCCGCCTTACCGTGAGTTAACATTTTTGCACTGTCAAGAACAACAGGTTTAACTGCCGCCCAGTCCGCAAGCGAACCGTCAATTGTAAAACCTTCCGATACGATGCTAAGAGTCGTTTTTGGTTTTTCAGCGTAAACAAACACCGCCGAGAAAGCCAGTACCAGTACTGCCATTACCGCGATTTTCTTCATTTTATTGCCTCCTTTAAAGATATTTTTTATTGTTTCTTTCTGTCAGTTTGACGGAATTACCTGACAAAAAGTTTACATTAAATTCATCAAAATATACCGCATCAAACCGCAGCTGCCACTTTTTACACCGGAGACGCAACATGTTGCGTCTCTACAATAAAGAACAAAATACTTTTAGAACAGAATACTTATCTTTGCGCCAAGTTCCTGAGCGTTATAACTGTTGTAATCGGAGAATTTCGTGCCTATCGGCTCACCGTAATAAAGCGCGTCTTCAGCTGTTTTTACGGTCCTGTTATCTTCTATAAGGGTATTTGTAAAATATATACCCATTGTTACGGGTTTTGCAACTTTAAATTCCACTCCGCCGCCAAGGCTTGTGATTGTATGGTCGTATCTTAACTGCGCCATAGGGGCTATCGCGCCGGTACCTGAAATATACGAATCAAAACCCTTTATGCTGTTGCTCTTGAATCCCAAATACGCAAGCAGCTTTTTCTTTATTATCTGATATTCAATTCCAAGGTCAATACCCGTGGAATCAAAAGCAACCTTGGAATTTCCTACAGCGTCATTTTTAACACTTTCCATTTTAACGCCTGCCATTACCGCTACCTGCCAGTATTCAGCCCTTGCGCCAACTTCAATAACAGAGAAATTCTTAGGTTTCTTTTTTATAAACGGTTCAGGTTCCGACGCCATTTCAAATACAAAATGCGGTGATATCATATTGTCAAGATAATCGCCTTTAAGAGCCACTTTGATACCCGACCTGTTTGGAGTTGAATCGCCGTAAGGGTTTGTCGCATTTTCATATACGGGATAATCCAAAAGATTTCCGGGCCTTGACGCAATTCCGTCTTCCTGAAGCGAAATAACCGGATTATACTGCGTGAAAGGGTAAACTTCTCCGCCTATCATATAAGCGGGAGGAAGCCCGACTCCCGGATTTATATTCCAGGTATTATTCTGCGTAAGATAAGGGAAATTATTTGCTTCGTCATATATTCTTGTCTGAGCAGCATATGCCGTGAATGAATTTCCGACATTCCTATATGAAATTTCGACCGTTGTGTTGAAATAGTTTGCTTCAATGCCCGCCTTTAAAGCGGCGCCTTCAGCATAATGGTGGCTTGTTGCGGTAAGGCACTGATAGCCGGTTGTGCTGTCATAGTACCACTGCCTCCATTGTTTTCCTTTTTTGGGAGTGTACATTGATTTGGCAAATTCACCGGATATCTTTACATAACCATCATCCTCTCCTTCACCAAACATAAACTTAAAAGCACCGTCGCCTGAAAATACATAGTTATTAAATACATCTGAAATGGCAGGGTTTAACGCCTGTGCCGCGGAAAGCTGTGTGCCTGTATCTTTTGCATCAGTAATTTCATTGTAGTTTACGCCCACTTCAAGCATATCTTTAAGCGAAAAATCTGTTGCTATCCTGCCGCCTATCATATACTGATCGTGATTATACGTTACCCCGCCGTACCCCGGTTTATTTGATTCACCCAGCCTTGCTCCAAGCACCATCATGTTAACATCAACTGAATCAAACAGTTCAACTATAGTCTGAATCTTGCCGCCGTTTAACGGCCATGAATTATCAAGAAGGTAAAGTTCGTTCTTATTCATATCCCTTTTATCGGCAAAAACCTTGGCTTCAAAAGGCCTTTCATCATCAACCGCCCATAATGTAAACGGGGTCTGTTTTCCCTGAAAATCACCGAATACAAACGACACAGGCATATCGCCCTGAATGAAGAATCTTCTTAAACCATAAACATCTTTGCTGCCCCAGAAACCGCCAAACATATTTTCCAGCCTGAATGTGGCTTCCGCGTAAAGGTCTTTTCTTGCGCGAAGGGAAAACTTTAAGTCAACATACTGCGTTATAGGCCTTACGCGTTCAACAGGGTCTCCCACTGACTGATACTTATTTCCGAATAAAAGAAGGTCTGTCATATAAGCGTTAGATTCGCCGTTAATCCTCATTCCTATTGAATTAAGCAGTTTATCCTGCTTCATTTCTATTTCTTTCTTTTTGGCGCTTAAATCGCCTATTGTGTTTAAGATATCATCAAGTTTTTTCTCGGTGCGCATCATATCTGTCATGTACGCTTTGACAAGGTCATATAACTTGTTGATCTTACCCATCAGATCGCTGCCGCCCGATGACGAATCCCCTGCAGCCGCGTAAAGTACGTTATCAACGCCGTTGTTGATATAATCAACAACTTCAGCGCGTGTAAGTGCGTCTTTTTCAAGCGGCATTGTTATTATCCCGCTTTCAGAGAGCTCTTTTATATTCTTATAAGACCAGTGATCCTTTCCGATAAGGTCATCCGCGGCAAAAACAAAAGCCGGGACAATAAAAAGCATTAATACAACCGCAATTTTCTTTAACATTAAGTGTACCTCCATATATTTAGTAAATATTTTTTATCTTTAAATACAACACCTTCATTACAAACCTTACGCGGACAGCGCAGGAGCGCTGTCCCTACAAGAACAAAAAAAACCAAGAAAATTATATACTTTTTTGTGCGCTTTTAAACATAAGCGCTACAAAAAGTATAGTCATCTGTAACGTTCAGCCTGCGCGTTTCACGCTTGGCTTCACGAACAGCTGACTAGAAGAAATTCTTTACTTCCATAAACAGGAACCAGCCGTCAAAGTCCTGGGTTTTCCATTCGCTTGTGGGTGTGTCCCTGTAATCCTTGTAATATAAATCCTGATGGAAGAACCTTTTAGCCCTTAAATATAATGACGTCCTTGGCGCAAAGTCATAATCAAGCCCAAGACCGTAACTGTTATCAAGATATTCAATAGGCTTTTTAATATCCCTGTTTGTAAGCGCGACTGACTGCGATGAAGACCAGCGTTCTATTGAAGCTTCAGCCATTAAGCCTATTTTTCTTGTCGGGTTAAAATATATGAAACCGCTTAAAAGATTCTGCGTGAAAAACGCTTTTCTGTCGCCAAACGTAACCATAAGGTCAGCGCCCGGCCATACGGTTACAAGTTCGCCGTACCCCTGAATAAATAAATTATCTTTCATGCCTAATATTTTATTAAGCTGGAGTTTTAATTCAACAGAGGCATTATTTGTATACTTCTTAGAACGGTCAAGCGGGTCAACATCAAGTACAATTACTTCTTTATTGGTAAGCCACTTATCTGTTATAAGATAACGTTTTCCGCTGTAAGTTCCGGCTCTGTGAAGCCCGCCTGTTAAACCGTCCGGATCATTATATTTCCAGAAACCTGAAAACGCGTCAGAATCAGGATATCCATAACTGCTGTAGAAAAGGTGCCACCACATGGGTCCTGTAAGCCTGTTGCCGGAAACAAAGTGGTCCACATAAAGCCTGTTTGTGGTCGGGTTTATCTGCGATGCCGTACCGTAAGTGAAGTTTAAGAAGCCGCCCGGTATTGGCACGCTTGCAAGCAGGTCAATTCTCTGGGTATTATTATATAGAAGAGTGGGATCGCCGGAATAAGAGTGCCAGTCCAGCTTTGCGTGCCTTGAATCATCCGGCGGGGTGTTAAGCTGGTAATACGTAGTGTCAATGATAGCAGAAGCATCCGCTATATATGTAGGGTCAATTTTGGAGTATTTGCCTGTAATTGTCGCGTGCGTTTTAAGTTTACCCTGTACATAAGCCGCGCTGCCCGCCGCGTTTACCCTGGGTGAATATAAGTCAATAGGATCAAAAGGCTTCATCCAGCCGTGGTAATCTGAAAATTCGTATTCGCCGGTTAATTCAAATATATCCATTAAATTGAACTTGGCGTCGCCGCCGACTATTGTGTTTGCCTTCAAGTAGCCGTCAGGCGCAAGAGGATAGTTATAATCAGCGGGCGCCTGCGGATCGCTTGATATAATTTCACTTTTATCATTTGAAGTGTTAAAAAAGTTAACCGCAATATGAGAAGCTTTTAAAGGCCCAAATTCAAGGGGCTGTAAATACCTTCCCGCGAATTCATAAAGGTAAAGCACATCATAGAACTCTTCAAATTTTTCGGCTTTGCCTGCCATAAGCTTAAGCCTGCCTTTAGTGCCGAAGAAATCGTTGTTGTAAAGCGCTATACCCATAAAGCCGTGTTTTGACCAGATATCGCCGCGCGCGACAAAAGAGTGCAGGAAAGCGTTTTCATAATGCCCTTTTGTTGTTTCTTCAAGCGCGTAATGGTCGCGGTCAAATAAAGCCGGCCTGTTTGAAAGCACGGATTTTGCGACAAACGGGGTGATGTCTTCCCAGAAAAACCCTGTGGAAATCGCCCATCCAAAAGCGCCTATGTTAATTGTGTATTTGTCCAAAAACCTCTGCCCTGTTCCCCAGTATTCCGGATAATTCATTACAGGCGTGCCGTCAGAAAGAATAAGTTTCTTTTCCGCTTCGTTCCATGGTTTTTCAAAGGTAAGGTTTAATTTAAAATTAATGTCCTGCGTTATTACCCCTTCTGTCCACAACTGCATGAATGTTCCGCCTAGCGATGTATGGTGCACGGGGGAAACGCCAAAAGCTTCAACGTCCTGCCAGCGCGCGGTTAACATACCCTGAACCTTAAAAGGCGGAATACCGCGGTATGTTGTCTTTTCGTGTTCCATTCCCGCTTCTATTGTTTCCGGATATATCTCTTCTATGTATGCTTTAAAACCCGCTATTTCAGGGTTGGAAAGAAGCTTTTCCGCTGCCTGAACCCTTTTTCTCATCTCTATTGTTTTGTTATAAATTTCAAATGCTTTTGCCCTGTAAATATCAAAATATTTTCTTAACATGGCTGTCTTGCCCTGCGTATTGGTGCCGGGCGCGACGCTTGTGGCGGCAATAATATTATTTGCGCCTTCCACAATATACCTTGCCGCGTCATATGAGCTCATCGGAATAGTTTTAAAAGTATCAGGCATTACAGATGTAATTACACCTGACTGCGCCAACAGATAAAAATCATGATAGATAGGGTCTGTCTGAGGAATGATTAAATTTTCTGTGTCCGTTAACGCGAATACAGACGCGGAAAAAACAAATATTAGGATAAGTGGAATTGCAATTTTTTTCATGCTTATCTCCTTAACAAAATTTCCCTGTTTTGTAATAATGTCCGCTTATTATAGCAGAAATTTCAGTTCGGTCAATTAATTTTTAATGTATTAATAACAAAATTTTAACGTTAAAACCGCATATGGATTATAAAACACATCATATGAACGATTTAACAGTTAAGCTATAGCGAAACAAATTTCTTACGTTTTCGCTTCTGCTTAACTGCTTATAGCTTAATTCGCTATTTTAAAAATCAATTGCCGCGGGCTAAATACCCGCGTCTACCAATACTAAAACTTACAAGCCTCCAAGCATCTAAGCATCCAATCATCTAAATTATTTCATAATAATAATCTTATCTGTCTTTGCCCTTGCTTTATTGCCTTCCGCGTCTTCCGCGGTTATGGAGTAATAATACGTTCCCCTTGCCAGCTGCCTTAACATACTTTCCGGCAGTTCAATTACATTATAGCCCTGCATTAAATTCCTGTCAGATGTATATATTTCCGAGTATTTTACAAGCCTTGCGGAAACAGTGTATATTTTAATTTTTATTACCTTTGCCTGTTTTGTTATTAAGAACCTTATTTTTACCGTACCATCCCCGCTTACAGGATTGGGATATATAAGCGGTTTTTCAGGTATTGAAATTTTTCCGTCAGGCGTTGGCGACGGCGTCCACACCGGGGTGTAAGTATAAGTTACAGTTGGTGTATCAGTAAACGTCTGCGTGGATGTATATGTATTTGTTGATGTCGGAACAGTTGCAGTGTGCGTATTTGTGGCCGTATGCGTGTTTGTGAAAGTTGAAGTTGGAACTGTTGGCGTATGAGTATTTGTGAATGTATTTGTGTGCGTATGCGTGAATGTGGCTGTGTTTGTATTGGTAAGCGCAGGCACAGTTGAAGTATTGGTATGTGTTGCAGTGAATACAGCTGTATTTGTGTTTGTAGCGGTATTAACCGCGGTATAAGTGTAAGTAGGAGTATTAACTTCAGTATTTGTGTGCGTGGCTGTGCTAACCATCGTGTACGTTTCAGTCGGAGTATCAACAGGAGTGTTTGTTTCCGTTGCCGTGTTTTCAGCGGTATTAGTTGCCGTATATGAATAAGTGGCAGTGTATGTCAGCGTTGCCGTATCCGTATCCGTAGCCGTGTAAGACGGCGTATTTGTATATGTTTCAGTCGGCGTGTTTGTGTAAGTCTGTGTGTTTGTAGCGGTATCTGTCGCAGTGGGTGTATTTGTGTCAGTTGCGGTATTGGTAAATGTATTTGTGCACTGCGGTATTGTTGTAGGCGTTACAAGAACTTCGCTGAATACATTATTTGTTTCATCAAGTTCCGCAATAACGTTATTTATATCCGCCGTAATATTAACAGCGCCCGAAGGCACATACTGCATCCAGAACGAACCGCTTCCCCCGGGCGGAAGGTCTGATACCGCCACAGTATTCCCGTCAACATCAATTACAAAAGCGGCTGCCGGGTCACTGCCCTGATTTCTGTAAAACACAAGTACTCCCTGCGCCTGCATTCCCGCGCCGATAATACACGGCACAGGATTCTGCACGGTAAGTGAAGCTGACAGAATTACAAGATCCGGCCCGCCGGGTATTGGCGTGGCAGTTGCCGTATGCGTGTGTGTGTCTGTAGAGGTATTGGTAAACGTGTTTGTCACAGTATAAGTACGGGTAAAGGTGGACGTAAAAGTATTGGTGGCTGTAAATGTATTTGTATATGTATTGGTAAAAGTGTTTGTTATTGTGTGAGTATAGGTGGAAGTATCCGTAGGCGTATTTGTTGAAGTGTGAGTGTTTGTAAACGTATCAGTAGGCGTGTTTGTTAAAGTGTTTGTATCCGTAAAAGTACGCGTTGCAGTATTTGTAAAGGTGGCTGTATTCGGTATAGGCGTATTTGTCGCGGTGTAAGTGTTTGTCCGCGTATTTGAAGCCGTATAAGTATACGTGGCTGTAGGCGGTATCGGTGTGTTGGTAGCAGTGTAAGTATTTGTGCGTGTATTTGACGCCGTATAAGTAAACGTGGCCGTCAGCGGTATGGGCGTATTGGTTGCCGTGTAAGTATTTGTGCGTGTATTTGAAGCCGTATAAGTATATGTGGCCGTAGGCGGTATGGGAGTGTTGGTAGCCGTATGTGTGTTTGTGTTGGAAGCAGTGGGCGTATTGGTTCTTGTATTGGTGTATGTGTAAGTGGATGTATGGGTGTTTGTTGCCGTAGGCGTAGATGTATAAGTTCTTGTATTTGTGGGTGTTGAAGTGGTGGCGTCCGGGCAGCCCGTCGCGCCCGTGCAGACATGCCTGCCGGTTGCCGTATCCCGCGTTGTATTGCTTACATATTCACATACCAGATTTGTTCCCTGATAGAGCACGTGCCCGCTGTTATTCTGATAAGTGGTCCATGTCTTTTCTATCTTCGCGTAGTCATCGCATTCAGCATCAAAAGGCGTCTGATAACCGTCCCTGTTAAGCCTGCCCTGTACAATAATATATCCGCCATTGGCAGGAATATCCGTGGCCGGGAAAGATATAACCACTTTTTTTGTTCCGCCCGTGCAGGTTTCACCCGCAGAAGACGCAAGCGTGGGGCTTATTGAAGTGTAACCCGAACCGTCGGCATTATATTTTGCCGCGGAATCTATTGCGCCTGCAATAGTTCCTGTTGTCCCAAGCCAGATAACAACTGTAATATTTGAAGCGCTAACCGCCGTAGTTTCCCAGTTTGTAATCTTATAATCAAAACCAAAAGAATTATCGGTACACGAAGCCACACTTCCGTTTGTTTTTACTTCAAGGTTAAGTTTGCTTGTAAGCGGCGGTATCGGGGTTATTGTTGCTGTTGGAGTGGCCGTGTATGTAAAAGTCTTTGTCCACGCCGGGTCAGGAGTATTTGTTCTTGACGGAGTGTAAGTGTATGTAGGGGTGGGCGGATTGCTCATGTAAATATAAGCGGCAACAGAACCCACAAAACCCGCGTTGTAATCAACACCCACTTCATTTGCAACGTAATCATCTATTTTATCATTATAATTACTGCACGAAGCACGCGGTCCGCCCACAAGTGCGCCTTTAAGCTGATATAAATAAGGAACACTTCCCGGGCTTGAATTTTCCTGCGGCCATTTGGTATCAGCATCTGTCGTCCTTCCAAAAGCGGCGCGGTGATGAGGATGTTCCACGCTGCCTGCCGAAGCATTATCCGGATTTGTGTAACCTATTAAAAACGACCTTCCTGCCTGAGCACCGGGAGAACCCGTTATATCACCGTGTGTGCCTAAAATAAAATCAATGTTATTTTTCAGAAATGTTATCGCTCCGCTTTGTTCCGTCCCGGTTGAAATCCGGCTGTACAGCGCTGCTATATAAGCCATATTAGCAGCATATCTTAATGAACCCCATTCGGTTTTAAACGCGTATGAACCTGTACCGCATGTAACCATTGATGCCTTGTAAGAATCCACTTCTGTTTTTAACTTGGCCAGCTGTGATGTATCGCCGGCTTTATACAGCTCATAAGCGGCAATAGGTTCCGTGTGGTCATAGCAGAATATCCAGTTTGTGGGCATTGTATAGCTGTTCCCTGTAAAACCCTGAGCCTTTGTAAGATACGTTGAAGCATCCGCTGAATTTCCCCTTGCAACCGCGGCTTTTCTTATGGCAATCGCTCCCCACGCCATATCGTCACCCCAGTTGCCCGCGGGATAATAACCGCCGCCGCCCACAGCGTTAGGGCTTGTCTCTCCTGTGGCAAGATATGCTTTAGCTTTTGTATAACAGGTATCGGCATAAGCGGAATCATACGGCGCGTATGCAATAGCCATTAAAGCAAGCGAAGCTGCAGCGTTTCCGGCAATGTTGCTTGCGCCTGAACTTGCAAAACTTACCGGCCTGCCGCCGTCTTTTTCTCCGCCTTCTGTTACATTATAAGTATTGCCGTAATAAACCGGCTCTGACATATGCTTGTGGTCGTAATCGCCGTTTCCTTTTTGGTAATAAAAACCGCTGCCTGTGTGCGCCTTTATAAGCCAGTCTGTCATAACTTTAGCTTCATCAAGGATATCCGGAATTCCGTTTGCCGGAGGCGCCGAATAAGCCTGCGTATATCTGTCTTCGTGAGACGCCTGAAATTCAACGTAAGAGTGAAGAAGTACAGAACACGCATAAGGCGCTGTCTGTCCGAATAATACATGGTCACCGCAGTCATGCCATCCGCCTGTAAGATCCCTGCTGACTGTCTGCCCGTCTTTTACATGGCATGCGCCGTGTATCCACGATTTAGTGTCACCGCAGCGCTGGGCGCCGTAATAATAAGTTGATAAATACAGCGCTTCCCTGTAATCATGCGCCGCAAAAAGGTTAGTAAACGATGATACGGCAATAAATGCCGCAAGTGTAATTAAGGCTTTTTTCATTGCTGTAAACCTGCCTGTTTAGATTAGCAGCCTAATGTATATAATTTACCATATTTTTAGACAATTAAATGTATAAAAAGTTTCGTATTTTGAACAAGGTTTTGTATTGTAAAACGTTATAAAAATATTATTAATTATAATGGCTGTTGCGAGTTTTTCGCATTTATTTTTGTACAAAAATAGGATAAAACTCTCATATATCGACCAAGGAGCCAGGATATGGAATACAGAATACGCCCGTCAAAAAATTTTATTGTTCACCTGCAGACCATCAAGCAAAACCGCTCTATTTATCAACAAATACGAGTATGTCAGTTCTTTTGTGTAAACAGCCATTCATAGCTACTCTTGATCCAAGTTAAGTCTACCTTCAAAAACAATCGCAAACTG
>JAFGWA010000115.1 GCA_016937715.1 Candidatus Goldiibacteriota bacterium | reverse complement strand
ATAATCCATCCTCCTTATTATACTCAGTACACTTAAGTGTACTTCAGATTATGGCCGTTTACACAAATTTTATGACAGACTCTTTTTGAAGAATAGGTTATTTATATATTATTACATATCAAAAGAATTTCATACACAAAGTCAATTTTACCTTTACCCTGTGTACAATGATCATATTTTTTTCTTAATATTGAAACATTTGTAAAATATTTTTTACAAATGTTTTTCAGTTCAGATTCTAATACTAATCCATTGTTAGAGTAGCTAATAATAATTTTTTTATCTTTATACTCTGAAATTTTTGAAAGTACATATTCAAATTCTTCTTTAACTTTAGTCTTATATGAAAACGCTGATTTAAACCTATCCGTTCTATATTTTGCTTTATGCTGCAAATCCGGGCTATCATATTTGACAACCGTCTCGAGTAAATGATAAAACCTTGAATATTGTTCTGCAGTATAAGGAGGGTCTAAATAAAATAGTTTTGTATTTTTTATATAATTTATATATTTCTTTTTATTAAAAATATCTCTATAGTCACAGTTAAAAACTTTATTCTCAAATTTACTACAAACTATATGTATTTCATTAATTTTCTTTTCAAATTGTTCGAAAATGCTAATTTTTCTCAGTTTAATAACTCTTGGATGATCTTTTGGCATAAACTGCGCAAAGTGCCCAGGCGAAGACTGCGCGTAACACATAGAATAAATAAGTCCAGAAAGTAATATTGCTTTCTCATAGTCTGAAAAAAACGAATAATCGATTGCATATCTTATACTATCAATTTCTAAACATTGCTCTGCTGAAAAATATGTATCCGGGTAATTGTCATAAAAAAAACTATATTTTTTTTCATTTAAGTTATTATCAAATAATATCTTTAATCTTCGAAGATTTTCGGGTCTAATTAAATTTAATTTATTGTTTTCAACAAAGGCCTTGCCTACTGTATAACTTGAGGTTAGAACATCATTTGAATAAATTTGATTTCTTTTTTTCAGTGCATAAGAAATAGATTGTGTGCCTGCCGTTAAATCAAAAATTGTATCGCCAATATTAGTTTCTTTTATTATTTCAGGAACAATAAAATCAATAAGATATTTTTTATTACCCATAAAACGCATAATTTCTATAATAGGAAATTTTTCTTTTAACTCATTTTCTTTTAATTGTAATTGAACCAATGCAGCCTCACTTTTTAAATATAAGTATCCAATCATGTGACATCATACCACTATAATAATTTCTTTTCGTCAACAAAGATCTACTTTCAATTTTATCCTTAAATTTGCTGACCAACTTAAATTTCTTGGACTTTGCAATTTCAATGAAAAAACTATGAGTTGGAATATTAACTTTTCTAACCATACTATCACTTATCTTAAAAACCATATGAGCATTTTTATCTAAAGCAGAATAAAGACCTTCAAAAATACTTTCCATATCATTAAAGTATTTCGAAACAACTTTACTCATCTTAAAATTTCCATCGTCATATATTTGTTTTATTAACTTGTTGATTTTAGAATAATTTGTTCTTTGAACATCTTTATAATCTTTTGAATAAAAACGCTCTGTTCCTACAATATTTTTATCTATTTCAAAATAATCTTTCTGACTTTTAAGTATTTCAAGCCAATACATTTCTAACTTTGAAGTTTCTAAATATCTTATCGAACTAATGTACGGCGGATTTGTAACAACGAGTTTCACATTCCTAATATTATTTAATATGTCATTTGCTGAACCAGTGTAAATCCTAGTTAATGAATGATTTCCATTAATATTATTTTTCAATGATTGTACTCGTTTAATAACAACTTTTTCAAATTTATTTAATACATCTATTACCCTGCCTTCCTCAGCATCAATTCTACGCATTCTTTTACTATATCCCGGAAAGATGTGTCTCGGATCTGCATTGGACACATCTCTTATCATCGCAGAAAAACAAGCAAGATAGAAATTCTTTAAATTCCCATTAGTATTAGTTTTAATTTCATTTTTTAATAATGCTAAATCTTTAATAACTTCAGATCTAAACCAATGCTCCATATTTATACAAAAAGGAATCAAGTTTTTATGCTTATCATCTTTTTCATTTTTCACATTTGAGATAATGATATTCATCATTTTTAAAGTTTTTTCGTAATCAAGCCCCGTTGTTTTTGCTTTTGAAATAATTGCTGATAATGGATTTAAATCAATTCCCACGCTATTCCTATTCAGCATTTTAGATTCTACTAAAGTTGTTCCTGAGCCACAAAATGGATCTAATACTAAGTCACCTTCAACAGTAAATGATTTAATAGCAAATCTTGGAATCGCAGGTATAAGTTTCCCAAAATAGCGATGGAATGAATGAACTTGAGCTCTCTTTTCCATTTTTTCCGCATCTAACAATTTTTTATATTTATTACTTGTTTTTGCCATATATGGATTTTTCCTTTGCGTATATAGGTAATTGTTCTTCTAGTACGAGGTTGATTATATCTGATTTTGTATAAAACTTATATTCTTTTCTTTTTAAGGTTTCATCTATAAGTTTACTAATATTTTCTGTTGTCCTTATACATACCTTTTCAGTACGATTCTTCATTCTTAGTCCTCTCTTGTAAGACAACGTCATACTTTATATGTCATCGTAAGACAAATCTTACTTTATTATTTTAATACTGTCAATACGAAACATAAACACTTTAGATTATTGATGTATCATAAGCTTTTATAATTCAGATTTACATGGTTAATATTCTATCTTTTAACCATCCACCTGCCGTAGATGAATATAATCATGGGAAATACGATGATGATAAGTTTATTCATGGCAAAGGCATCGTAGAATTTAAGGTGGACTAAAAGCCAGGCTGCGCGTGTTAAGCCGCAGCCCGGGCATTCAAATCCAAAAAGGTTTTTATACAGGCATATGCTTTTTCCGTTAAACATAATATCATGCGGAAAAAAATATAAACCGCAAAGCAGTGCTGCTGTAATAACTATTTTTACGGTTACTTTCAAAGCTGTTTACTTGCTTGTTATCGCGCAGCCGCTTTTATCGGTAAACTTCTGCGTAAGTATAAGAATAAGGTCAATAATTACCCATATTCCGCATCCGCCAAATGTAATTAACATAAGTATTCCCGTTCCAATTTTGCCCACATAGAACCTGTGCGCGCCAAGAGCTCCAAGAAAAATGCACAGAAGCAGAGACACAAGCCATTTTTCAGAAACATCAGGAGTTGCGCCGGACACAGCAGGCTGCCTTACACCGCAGTGCGGGCATATTTCCGCGGCAGCTTTAATCACTTCCCCGCAGCTGGAACAATACTTTTCATCAATACCTTTATGTTGTTTTTTTGTTGTCATTAAAATCCTCCCGTTTTTATTTCGGCAGCGCGCCGAATAATCCCATTATGCCTTTATGTATGTTGTGCGGAAACCCCGCGTTTGGCATGAACATCATGGGGCAAAAACCGGTGATACACTTAATCCCATTGGTCTCGCATACCGCTATTGCCTTTGTGTTTGAAATGCCTTTCATTACGTGTTCATGAATCCAAAGTTCTTTCACGCCGGCTTTTGCGCAGTCATTTGCCACTTTATCCTGCTCCGCGGGCGGCACCACCGCTATTGCCGCGTTTACGCCTCCGGGTATATCTGCCACGTTTTTAAACGCCGGCTCTCCGTTTATTTCTGACGCATTGGGGTTAACCGGAAAAACTTCAAAACCTTTTTTTACAAGTTCCGTATACAGCATATTACCGTATTTCTTACCGCTTCTTGACGCGCCTATCACAGCTATCTTTTTATTTCCAAAAAAACCTTCCACATCTTTTTTGCCTATCATATCCGCCTCCGTAAATTTTTATACATTATATTATTATTCAGCCAAATATCAAATAAAATCTATCGCCCGCAGCCTTTTATTCAATAAACATCCTGTTTCCGTGTTCTGTCAATTTCACATTCATGCCCTTTGAATACTCTTTCAGCCTTTCCTTTATAATTTTCGCTTCTTCGCCTTTGGCAAAATGCGGCCTGCTTTTTTCTATTTTTGCCGGCGTGATATACGCGTCTTTTATAACCCCGTCTGATAACCTGCAGCTGAATATCATGGTGTCTGTCTGTAAGTCCTTAAACTGGTCAAATACAAAATTACCCAGGCTGTAAAGTATTATCACGCCCTTATATTTTTCTATGCCCTGCAGCACGTGCGGGTGGTGCCCTATTATAAGGTCAGCGCCGGAATCCACAAGCATACGCGCAAGTTTTTTCTGTTTTTTACCGGGATAATTTTTATATTCTTCCCCCCAGTGAAAAGACACAAAAATATAATCAGCCAGCCCTTTTGCCGCAGACACAGCTTTACGCATCTCTTTTTCTGACGGATGGCACGGCTGAGGCGTGTTTTTACTGTTCATGTCTTTATCGGTCTCGTAATAAAAATCCGCGAACGCGAACAGCGCAATTGTCACCCCGTTACCGGTTATTATACGCGGTTCAAGCGCGTGCTCCCTGTTATAGCCGGCGCCCGCGTGCATTACACCCAGCTCATCAAGATTTTTTATGGTCTGCGAAACGCCTGTATAATTACAGTCCAGCATGTGGTTGTTTGCAATAGACACCGTATTAAAACCGGAATTTTTAAACCCTTCCATTTTTTCCGGCTCGCACCTGAACGCGTAAGGTTTTTTTCTTTTTTTCTCCGTGGAAATGGGAGTTTCAAGGTTGCAGAAAGACACGTCGTGCGCTTTGACAAACGCCCGTATATTTTCAAACGGATAATCATACCCGTAAATTTCCATATTTGCCTTTACGCCGCGGTCAAGCATCACGTCGCCGGCAGCGCAGAAATAAACCGTTTTTGGCGCCATTAAATACTGCCTGTTTGCCGCGCAGGAATTTAATAAAAAAATTACCGGAAGAATAAAAATATATTTTATTTTCATTGGCCGGAAATTGAAGGGGCAGTCTCGCCGTATATCAGGGCTTCTGTTATTATCTCTGAATAACTTGGATGTATATGCATTGTGTTTTTTATTGTTTCCACGCTGACGCCCGCGTTTATTATAAGCCCTATTTCATTCATCATATCCGCAATTTCGTACCCTACTGCAGACGCCCCTATCACCCTGTCATCCGCCGTTAAAAGTTTTAAAAATCCCGCGTCGCTTTCTTCCACCACTGCTTTGCCGATGCCTTTAAAAAAATACTTATACACTTTATAATCTATATTTTCTTTACGCGCGTCAGATTCCAAAAAACCCGCGCTGCCCGCCTGCGGCATTGAAAAAACAAGTTTTGGTATCCTTGCGTAATCAAGATCGCCGGACTTTCCCGTAGCCATATTATCCACGGCGGTTTCCGCTTCTTTATATGCCGTATACGCAAGCATGGGCGTGTTGATACAGTCGCCCGCGGCGTATATACCCTTTACGTTTGTCATCATATCGCCGTTAACTTTAATAAAACCCTTCTTGTCCGTTTCAATGCCGGCAGCTTCAAGATTAAGCCCTGCCGTATATGGCACTCTTCCGGTAGCTTCTATTATAATGTCATACTGTTCTTCAATTTTTACCCCGTTACTCTCTATTATTACTTTCCCGCCGTCATCGGAAACTGTTATACCCGCGCCGCTTATGATTTTTATCTTCTTTTTCTTAAATTCCCTGACAAGTGTCCGGACTGCTTCTTCATCCATTCCGAATAAAACAGAAGGAGCCGCTTCCGCTATTGTCACTTCCACCCCTATATTATTAAGAAAGGACGCGTATTCGCACCCTATGACGCCGCCGCCGATTATAAGCGCGCGTTTTGGGACGGGATTTAAGCTGAATATTATTTCCGGAGAACTGACTTTAGCGTTTTTAAACAGCCTGCGCGCGGCAGACCCGGCGGATATAAGGAAGTTTTTTGCCTGATATTTATTTCCCGCCGCTTCAATTTCACCGGCAGATATAAATTTTACCTGCGCTTCAAGAACTTCCACGCCGCACGCCTGAAGCCTTGCTTTAAGCCCGCTTCTTAACCCGCTTATTTTTTGTGTGACAATTGATATTATTTTCTGATAATCAGCGCTGTGCAATGAGTGGTGAAGCAGCCCTTTAAGCGGAATGCACCCTTCATTAAGGCACGTGCCGCCAAGGTTGTTTAAATTTTTTTCTATAAGGAGAGTTTTCATCCCCGCCTTTGCCGCAAGCAGCGCGGCAGTATAACCTGCAGGGCCGGAACCTATTACAATTAAATCATACATCTTATTTTCTCCCGGATTAATCGCCTATGTATTCCCTTGGCTTATTGCCGTCAGCTTCTGTTATAAGCCCTTTTTCTTCCATATCATCTATCATGCGGGCGGCCTTGGAATAGCCTATGCCAAGTTTTCTCTGAAGGTATGACGTTGAAATATTGCCTTTGTTTTTGGCAAGGTCTATGGCTTTCTTCATCATCTCGTCGCCGCCGGTTCCGCTGTCGCCGTCGCCGGAAAGATCCGGATCGTCGTCTTTCATGTCAAATTCCGGCGAGATATCCGGCTTTCTCTGTTTCTTTATAAAGTGGCACACTTTTGATATTTCTTCGGATGATACAAATGCCGCCTGACCTCTTAAAGGTTTGCTTATATCAGCCGGCGCGTAAAGCATGTCGCCGCGCCCTAAAAGCGCGTCAGCACCGTTCATGTCAAGTATTGTGCGCGAATCTACCTTTGACATTACCTGAAAAGCTATCCTTGACGGGAAGTTGGCTTTAATAACGCCGGTGATAACGTCAACCGACGGGCGCTGGGTCGCAAGCACTATGTGAATTCCCACGGCGCGCGCAAGCTGGGCAAGGCGCTGCAAAGACGCTTCCACGTTTGCTTTTGCCAGCGTCATTAAGTCCGCAAGTTCGTCTATTATCAGTATTATATAAGGAAGGGACTTCTTTAAATCTTCGGGATTAAAATCCGGCTCGCTCTTTAACTGCATATTAAATTCAGACGCCATTTTGTTATATGTGTTTATATCCCTGGCGCCTTCCTTTGCAAGCATGTCATAACGGTAGTCCATTTCATAGGTAAGCTTTTTTAAAACATATGCCGCATGCTTGGGGTCAGTGATTACAGGGGATATTAAATGCGGTATGTCGCGGTAGTGCGTAAGTTCCACGCGCTTGGGGTCCACAAGGACAAGTTTAACTTCATCGGGCGATGCCTTATATATCACGCTCATAATAATGGAATTGATGCACACGCTTTTACCCGAACCGGTGGCGCCCGCTATTAATAGATGCGGCATTTTTCCAAGCTCCGCGATTATTGCTTTTCCGCCAAGGTCTTTTCCTATCGCCATTGTAAGAAGGGAACCCGAATCCTGAAAGGCTTCGGTTTCTATAAGCTCTTTTAATGTAATAGTTTTCTTGTTTGATTTAGGGACTTCTATGCCAATAAGGGATTTATTTGGAACCGGCGCCACGCGCACCTGTTCCACGCGCATTGACAGCGCTATGTCATCGGCAAGGTTTACCACGCGCGACACTTTAGTGCCGGTGGCAAGTTCAAGTTCAAAACGCGAAATAACCGGCCCGTCCACAACGTTTACCACTTCTGCTTCCACACCGAAATCTTTAAGGGTCTTTTTTAATTTTTCCGCGTCATCCGCGTAATCTTTTTTCTCTGTTCCTGCAGCATCCGGAGCATTGCCTTTTAACAGGTCAATTGACGGCAGGGTATAGTCGCCTTTTACCACTGCCTGTATTGCCTTGGTCTTTTTTTCCGCAGGTTCATCAGGGGTTATTATATTTATTTTTTCGCGTTTGGCCGGTTTCTTTCTTTCCTGTTCTTCGGCCTTTTGCTGTTCTTTAAGCCTTTTTGCCTCTTCCTTCATTTCTTTTTTTGTCATGGGTTTTTCTTCTTCGTCTTCTTCTTCATCGTCTTCTTCTTTTTTCTTTGCCGGCTTTTTTACTTTTTTAATCCGTTCATCAGCCGCGTCCCGCCCGCCGGTAAAAAGCGACCTTACATATTCAGCGCCGTTTAAAAAAGCGTCGCGCGCAAACCTGCCCGCCGAAAAAAGCAGTTCTTCTTTTCCCAGAAGGAAAAAAGAAAGCGCGGTAAGGATTATGAATACGATATACGCCCCGATAATGTTGAACCAGGCGGAAAGGAAATACGCAAGGTTGTATCCCAGAAACCCTCCCGTGTAAAACTTATAGTTTCCGTCCATTACCCTTAAAACCGCCGGCATTCCTTCCCAGAAGGTTTTCGATCCCCTTCCCGTTAAAACGGCAACTTTTTCCATATGAAAGATTTCAAGAGCGCCTCCCTTTACGACAAGGGCAAGAAAAAGCGACAGCGAAATAACGGCAGCCGCGAATCCGGCGACGTATCTTGTTGAGGCATATTTTATCTCTTTTTTAAAAACGGCAAACGAATAAAATCCTATTATAAAAGGAAGGGCGTAGGAAGCCTTTCCAAACAGCACATACAGGTACCTTGCTATAACTTCACCGAACGGCCCAAGCATGTTGCGGTCCCTGACAGTTATAAAAGAAAAGAAAATAATCAGTGCCGTAAGCCCAAGGGCTCCTGCAAGAAAATAGTCCGGCTGATTTTTTGGCTGTGATTTTGTTTTAGAAGCCGCTTTTGCCTTTTTTGATCTTTTAGCCAATTGTATCCACCCTTATAATTTTATTATTGCGTTTACTTTCCGCTGATTATAACCGAAATTTGGTTATTTTGCATTATTGATTTGTTATGGGCAGGTTTTGCCTGTTACGGTATTTTAAACCCGGTTTCCGGTATTGCTGATAGTTAATAATTACTTTTGCCCATAAACATAAAAAGGGGCTAATTCTCATTAGCCCCTTTTTATGTTGTTACCCCGTTTTAATCAACTTATTTCTTTTTTGCTTTTTTCTTTGCTGCTTTTTTCTTGGCTGCCATTGGGTACTCCCCCCTTTCGGTGTTAAAGTTTTTAACAAGAGTTTAAGAAAACCCTTTGTTTTTGAATCTCTGTTTTTTTGTCTACTTCCTGTTGTGTAAGAGCGTCTGCCTTTCTTCAAGACCTAGTATATAATATATAAATTTTTTGTCAACAAATAAAAACGGTTTTATACCTGTTTAACCTTATATTTGATGATAATTTAATGTTTTTTGTTTATTTTTACATTTTTTTGAACTTTTTTAAACCATATTTGTCCACAGGTTATTAACAGTTAGTCTACAATAACAAATATATGTTTTGTCTAACTAACATTTTTATAATCTTTATTATATAATTCAAACAGGCATAAACTTACAGGGTGTAATATGAGTATATGCTTAAATAATTATCCGTAATTTTATCCCATACTTTTTTATCCCATATCAAATAAAAAAACCGGAGACGAACAAATGGTTTTGCCGTGGTAGACGCGGGTCTTTAGCCCGCGGATTTTTTACATTATATATTAATTCAACTGCCGCGCCTTAAAAGACATACCTGCTGCTTCACACACACAAAACAAAACAGGGGTTGGGTGTGTTTTTTCAGTATGCGCCGCGTATGCATAGTATTTATCCGGCAGAAGCTGTTTAATGCAGCGCCGGCATGCACTTATATACCGCGGGCTTACCGATTGCCACTGACGTTAACACTGTGCTGACTTCAAGTTTGTTTGAATACAAGAATACCAATTTGCGGCGCGT